>JBMOHO010000221.1:0-6857 GCA_049317805.1 Saprospiraceae bacterium | reverse complement strand
GCCCAAAAAGGGCAACAGGGGTTTTGTTTGTCGCTTCGACTTGTCAGGTCTGTCACTCCGCTTTTACCACCGGCACCGTCTGCACCGCTTGGCCGCCCACGACATACACCAGGTTGTACGTCCCCCCGGGCAAAGCGCTCAGGTCAATCGTCAACTGTGCGCCTGCAGCGCCAAATTGTTGCAACACCAGTCGGCCAGACTGGTCGTACAGCAACACATCATATGCTTCGGCAGGCGCAGGCGTAAACTGAATATTCAGCAAACCAGTAGTCGGGTTCGGATTGACCAGGATACGCCGCTGCCCGCCGGGTTCCGATACGCTGATCAAATTGTCAATCTGGTACGTAGAAGTGGCTACCACACACCCGGCGTTGTCGCGCACGGTAAGCGCGTATACACCTTTACCGAGGTTGCTCAAATCTTCAGCATTGCTGATCACCACATTGTTCAGCGACCATTCATAGCTGTACGGGCCGTTGGGGCCATTCACACGGACATCAATGGCACCCGACTGGTTGCTGCCTACATCGTTGGTGAGCGATACCAGTTCGACCGCAGCGCTCGGGAGCACCTGCACATTAAACGAGCAGGACGTGGAGTTGCCAGCACCGTCGCGCGCGACCCAGGTATTGACGGTCACGCCTTCAGAGAAAATGGATCCGGATGGCAGGCCTGTTGTTTGTTCCAGGGCGTTCACTGCGCAGTTGTCCGTAGCCGTTGGTGCCTCAAAATTCACCTCATTGTCGTTCGGACAACGCACCTGATCTGCCGGACAAACAATTTGGGGCGCTTCCAGATCAGTCGACGCCAGATTGACCGGCACATTGTACACAGCGGTGCAACCTTCGGCGTTGGTAAGCGTGAGTTCGTAGATATTGCCATTGGGCAGCTCAATTGAGGCATCATTGCCACCCACCGACCAGGCGTATGCGCTGTAGACGCCTTCAACTGTAACGAGCACCACGTTGTTGCAAAGCCCTTGTTGGCTGATAGACGGTTCGCTCACCTGGCTTTCGGACACCGGGAAAGTGGCCGTGGCCGTGCAGCCGGACACATCAGACACGGTAACCGAGTAATTACCCTGGCCGGTAACGGGCAATACGGAACCGTTTTCGTCGCTGTCCGCCCAATCGTATGCGAAGGCCGTCGGGCTGTCTGCCACCAGAAACACCGTATTGCCGCCACAAACCAATGACGGGCCGGTGATTTGCACCTGCGGGTTGGGTACCTCGGCGATGGAAATCGTTTCCTCGGCGCTGCACCCGTATGCGTCGGTGGCCGTCACCGTGTATTCGCCGCCGGTGCCCACGGTGCGCTGCGGCGTCGTGACCCCGTCTGACCAGAGGTAGCTGCTGAATCCATTGCCCGCCAATACCTCTACCGCAGCACCTTCGCACAAGAAAGCGGGCGCTGACACCGAAAGCGTTGGCAGATCCGGCACATTTACATCAATTAGCGCAGAGCCACTACAACCGTTGCCGTCGCTCACGGTTACGCTGTATTGGCCAGACTGGGTTACCTGAAGGGTGGAACCAACCGATCCGGTTGACCACAGGTAATTGCCAAAGCCACTGCCGGCGTTCAGGGTCAATTTTCCGTTGCAGGCGTACGGCAACACCTGGAGTTGTGGCGACAGGGAGTCGCCCACCAACAAGTTCAATGAAGCCACCCCGCTGCAACCGCTGCTGTTGGTGGCGGTCACCGAGTACGCGCCTTGCTGCGAGACGGTGATGAACGGCGCTGTTTCGCCAGTAGACCACGCGAAACTCTGCCATGAACCGCCCTGTATGGTCAGCACGCTCACGTTTCCGGTGCAAATGGACGCCGCGCCGCGCAAAATCACGCTTTCCAGCGGCAATAACGTTACGCTCTGTTGCGCTACGGCCGTACACCCGTTGGCGTCAGTGGCGGTTACCTGAAAATCACCACCCGCACTGATGGTCGTTGTTTGCGTGGTGGCGCCGTCGGACCATGCATAGGATTCAAAGCCCGCTGTGGCTTCAAGCAGCGAGGTGTTGCCCGGACAGAACGGCGCGCCGCCTGTGATGCCTACCGTTGGCGTTAGCGGAATGTCTACGTTGGCAGACACTGTTTTGGTGCAGCCATCCGCATTGCTCACCGTGAGGGCATATGCCCCCGGTGCGTTGACGGTGATGGCTGGCGCATCGGCACCGTTAGACCAGTTATACGCTGCAAATGGCCCGTTGGCTTCCAGCGCGCGCACCCCGTCGCAGTTGTAGGGCAATACCGTTATTTGAGGATTGGCTACGATAGAAACATCCACCTCAACAGTGTCGACGCCCACACATCCCAGCGTGTCGCGCACCTGTACGCTGTACGTACCTGCCTGCGACACGCTGATGGCGTTCAGGGTATCGCCGTTGGACCACAAGTATTGTTTAAAACCCGGTGTAGCCTGCAGATCAACCGCATTGTTGCCGCCTGTTTCACAAAAAACGCCGTTGCGGGCTATGTTCACGCCTGGCGCAGCGGGCACCCGCACGTCTACTGTGTCTGTACTCAGGCAGCCATCTTTGGACACCACGCGCACCGCGTATTTACCAGATTGGTTTACCGAAATATCGGGCAGGGTATCGCCCGTGTTCCACACAAAATCAGACAGGCTGTCGGGGCGTATGCGCAAATTCAGGCGGCCGTCGCAGGCATACGGCTGCACCTGAATGCGCGCGGGGTCCGCAAACCTGGCACCCACGGTAATACTGCCTACGGCACCACAACCGGCGTTGTCTACGACCGTTACCGTGTACGTTCCCGCCTGGGTCACGGTGGTTTCCGACTCAGTGCTGCCGTTGAACCATTTATAGCTTTTAATAGAGCCACCCGAGGCTACCAGCAGCGCAGAATCGCCCGAACAGATCGGGTCGGGCTGGTTTAGGCTCAGGTTCACGGGCTTGGGTTGTACGGTAAAACTTCTGCTTGCGGTGCAGCCATTTTGGTTGGTGACAGTCACCGTGTACACACCGGGGCCAATAACCGTGTTGAATTGGCCGGAGCCGCCGTTTGACCAGGCATACTGTTGAAAAGTTTGCACCACCCGAAGCTCGGTGCTGTCGCCAAAACACAACACCGGAAGACCGGCGATGCTCAGGTTGGTCACATCACCGGAAACTAAGGTGAACGCTTTGGTAGCCGAGCAGCCCTGGCTGTTGACCACCGTTACCCGGTATATACCTGGAATATCGACCGAAATGCTCGGCGTTTCTTCACCCGTAGCCCACTGGTAGCTCACGATGTTGTTGTCGCCAGTAGCGGTGAGCGTTTCCGTTTCAGCCGGAATGGCGCAAATGGTTGGCGAGCCGATGATGTTCAAAGCTGGCGTTTGACCGGGGGGCACCGTCAGGCTCGACGTATTGGTGCAGCCGTTGGAGCCGGATACTGTAACCGTGTATGTGCCGGGCGCATTGATGACGGCCGTCTGATTGGGCGGCAGCCCGTTAGACCATTGGTAACTCTGGAAAATGCCCCCGTCGACGCTCAGCATAGTTGATTTTCCGGGACAGAGCAGGGCAGGGCCAATAAGCACCGGTTGGGGTTGGGGCAAAAAAGTAGGGACATGGATTGAGCCTACGCTGGTACAGCCCAAAGAATTGGTTACCGTCACAGAATAAGCACCCCCTTGATTGACCGTAATCTGCTGGCTGGTTTGGCCCGTAGACCAGGAATATCCGGTAATCACCCAGTTTTGTTGCTGCACCACTGCCTTAAGGGTAAGGGTTTTGCCTACACACCGTACGAAACCGGAATCATTTTGGATCAAAACGCCAAACGGATTAACCGGAGGAATGCTTACGAAGCCACTTGCAAAACAATTGTTGGCGTCTGTAATGGTTACACTGTAGCTGGAACCAAATAAAGCGGCTGGAAATGATATGGACTGCGTGTTTTGCCCATTGTTCCAGTTGTATGTGAAAGGGCCTGCTGAATTGGCGGGGTTGGCAGTCGCAGTAAGGTTTTGCCCCTGGCAGTATGGTCCTGGTGGCGATATGTTAAACGTCACCGGGCCCGGCAATGGGAAAATGGTCACTGTTTGTGAGGCAGTTGCCACACACCCGTTGGCATCCGTGACCGTCACCGTAAAAGTGGTCGTTTGCGTTAGGAGTAGTCCAATCTTGGGCTGGGTCGAGCCATTTGACCATAAATACGTGTAAGGCCCTACTCCACCTGAAACGGTAGTAGTTAATGTCAGTTTACCGGGCCCGCAGCGCTGGGTTGGCCCTTGAATGGTGACAGAACACTGGGCCGTCAAGCTGTTGGCAAAGGCAAACAGGCAGCCGAGTAAACACAAAACTGCTAGCCATGTAGTGTGTATGCGGGGTTTCATTTGATTCATGTCGAAGAAATTTTTTTGGTGAACATCCTTGTAAATTCGCACAACAAATGTAAGACATGGCAACCGATTCTTGTTTCAAAAGTCCAAGACAAACAACTTGGAATGTTAAAATTAGGCAAAAAAAGACTACATTATCAGGTTTGTTAAAATTTATTTTAAAGTCAACTTAAAAATATAACTTTGCAAATCTAAAAATAAGACATGAGCAGGTTGAAATATACGATATTTTCCTTGGCAATAACCTTTTCCGGAGGCTTGTGGGCCCAAAACGGCACGATCAACGGACTCATTACCCACCAGGGTACGCCTCTGGCATTTGCCACCGTGTCGGTCAAACACGTGGCCAAAGGTGCCCTCACCGATTCGCTTGGTCGTTTTTCCATTGCACACCTGCCCCCTGGCGACCACCAGGTGCAGGTGTGCATGATCGGCTACATTACGCAAACACAGCAGGTCAGCCTGAATGCGTCCACCTTGACGGCTTCAATACAATTTGAGTTGGCTGAAGCCGAAGCAACTTTGGACGAGGTCGTAGTGTCGGGCACCCTCAAGGCAGTGCGCAAATTAGACAGCCCGGTGCCGGTAGAAGTGTACGCCGCCAGGTTTTTTAAAGCCAATCCGACCCCTTCTGTCTTCGAATCCTTGCAAAACGTGAACGGTGTGCGCCCGCAGCTCAACTGCAACGTGTGCAACACCGGCGACATCCACATCAACGGCCTCGAAGGCCCCTACACCATGGTGCTCATAGACGGCATGCCGCTGGTGAGCGGCCTGTCTACTGTATATGGCCTCACCGGCATTCCGCAAGCGCTCATAGACCGCATGGAAGTGGTCAAAGGACCCGCATCTACCCTCTATGGCTCCGAAGCGGTGGGTGGACTCATCAACATCATCACGAAAAATCCGCAACAAGCGCCACGGTTTTCCGCCGACGTGTTTGCCACCTCCTGGGCGGAAGTGAATGCCGATCTGGGCACCCGTTTTCAAGTCGGCCAACGCGCCCAAAGCCTGCTCGGCGTCAGCTATTTCAACTACCAAAACCCTATAGACCACAACGGCGACGGCTTTACCGACCTCACGCTCCAGCACCGCATCTCGGTGTTCAACAAATGGCACTTTGACCGGCCCGACGGCCGCCGTTTCGCCCTTGCCGGCCGATACCTGTACGAGGACCGCTGGGGGGGCGACATGCGTTGGACGCCCGCATTCCGGGGCGGCGACAGCCTCTACGGCGAAAGCATTTACACCAACCGCTGGGAACTGTTTGGGCTGTATCAACTGCCGGTCAGGGAAATCATCCATGTTCAATTCAGTGCAAACGGGCACCACCAAAATTCCTTTTACGGCAACATCCCTTATTTCGGCAAACAATACATCGGGTTCGGTCAACTGACCTGGCATAAATCGTTGACCAAACGCCACGACCTCCTCACCGGTTTGGCTTATCGGTTTACGTGGTACGACGACAACACCACCGCTACCGGCACACCCGACAACAACCAGCCTTCGAGCATTCACCTGCCCGGCGTTTTTTTACAAGATGAAATCAGGCTGCACCCCACCAACCACACGTTGCTGCTGGGGCTTCGGTACGACTACAACAACCGGCACGGCAACATCCTCTCGCCGCGCGTCAATTACAAATGGAGCAGCTCCGACCGCAGCAACGTGCTGCGCCTCAGCGCCGGCAACGGATTCCGGGTAGCCAACGTGTTCACCGAAGACCACGCCGCCCTCACCGGTGCCCGCGAAGTGGTGTTTACCGGCCAACTCAAGCCCGAAACATCGTGGAACGTAAACCTCAACTACGTCAAACAAATATTCAGCCTGCCCAATGCCCTCCTGACGCTCGACGCTGGCGCTTTCTATACCCATTTTTCCAACCGCATCCTGCCCGATTACAACACCGATCCGAACAAAATCATTTACAGCAATTTGAACGGCTTCTCCGTGTCGCGGGGCGCTTACGCCAACGTCGACGCAGCCTGGACAAACGGATTCAAATTGCTGGGCGGATTCACTTTCCAGGATGTATTTGTTGAAAAAGACGGTGTGCGCGCCAGGCAATTGCTCACGGAGTCGTTTTCTGCCGTTTGGAGCATGGCTTACGCCATTTCTGCTTCAGTAAAAATAGACTACACCGGCAACCTCTACGGCCCCATGCGCCTGCCATTGCTGGGCACGTTGGACGAGCGGGCGGAATACTCGCCCTGGTGGAGCATTCAAAACGTCCAACTCACCGTCACCCTGAACAATGGCTTTGAGTTGTTTGGCGGCGTCAAAAACCTGCTCAATTACACCCCGCCAGCCAACAGCATAGCCCGGCCTTTTGATCCTTTTGACAAAAACGTGTTGTTCGACGATCAGGGGCAAGTGCTGCCTACGCCTGATAATCCCCAGGCACTTACATTTGACCCGACGTATGTGTTTGCCCCGAACCAGGGCATACGTGGTTTTTTAGGATTCCGATACGCGGGCAGAACTGGCACGTCGAAGCGATAAAGCC
>JBMOHO010000220.1:0-6893 GCA_049317805.1 Saprospiraceae bacterium | reverse complement strand
TGGCAGGTTTTGAGCCACGCCCACCACACCAAGCGTGTCAGGGTTCCACTTGTTGTTGCCAGGGAAGCCGCTGAAGGAGCCGTTGATGGTGTAGCCGACACCATTAACACTGTACTGGGCAATCACCGAAGCCAGGCGTGAGCAGTTATCGGTTACCAGAAAGTCTGGCAGGTCAAGGTCGCGCTCACAGTCGAAAGGATTGGTGGTCACGGTGATGTTCTCGGGGCATTCTGGCTCCGGGCCATCGGAGTCTTCCACTTTAATCAACTGAATGTGGTAGATCGGGTTGGTGCCCTGAGCAGTAGGCTTGCACCAGTCGTAGATGGTCCAGGTGCGCAGGATTTTGTACGTACCGTCGCACACCGGGAGGATTTGATCCACAAAAGCGGTGTTGAGTTCGCAAGCGGTGTTGTTGGGAAAAAGGCTGATGTTGTTTCCGTTTACTGCTACATAAGGTGCACCGGTAACGCCGGGGCCGGTAGACGGGTTGGAGCAATCCACTGTTACGTCGGCGGGCAACAGCACTTCATTGCCACCCACGCGGTCAAAATAGATGAACTGGGTGCAAGAGGCCTGGTTGCCGCTGGCGTCCACTACTGTCCAGACACGGCGTACATACGCGCTCAGGCCCGTAATGCCGTTGATAGAGGCATTGCAGGCCAGGTCGGTGTACGTATCCGAGTAGGTTTGCGTGGTGTTGGTGCAGTTCTCATCAATAGCCGGGTAAGCTGTGGCAATGTCCAGCACGCCATCCAGGTAAGCCGGGGTGTAGTTGGTTACAGCACAAGGAATGGTGATGTTTGTGCAAGTCACCACCGGAGCCAGTTTGTCCTCTACGTGCATGTAGCCCCAGCAACTGTTGCCGGAAACAATGTCGCGCACGCGGACTTCAATGGTTTGGTTGATGTTGGCGCTGGTCACCACGTAGTTGCCATTACCGTTTGCGGGCACCCAGATTCCGTTGATTTTGGCCTGCACTTGCAGGTTGCCGACCGGGCAAAGGGTGCCGCCTTCCAGAATCATGTCTGGTTCGAGTTCCTGGGTGCAGTCATCATTAAGGGAAATTTGTACCAGGTTGTTGCAAACCAGGGTACAGCCGCCTTGTGCAAATGCCGACTGGCTGGAGAACAGCCCCGCGGCGAAAAGACAAGCGCTTAAAAAGGAAGCGAAAAATGTAGAATTCGACTTCTTCATGAGATTAGGAAAAGATTTGAAGTGAGAGTTATAAAATGTTGTTGAAATCCGGAGAATGCCGCAAATGTACCCACATCAAGCGAACACGTGCAAGTAAAACCACATGTTAAGTAATTATGAACTCGGTACATTCACTGGACGTACATGCTGCAAAACACATGCCGATTTTAAGGAAGATGATGTTCAAATGTTTCTCTTGGTGTTATTTTTACATAAAGTGGGTATATCAATCGCCCACCAGGTTGTTTTCATATGCAATTTTGATCAGGCTTGCGGTGTTGTTCACACTTAGTTTGCGCATAATATTTTTCCGATGCACGCTCACCGTTTGGTCGCTGATGAACAAGCGTTCCGAAATTTCTTTGTTGTTCAGGGCCTGGCCGATGTGGCGCATCACTTCCATCTCGCGGCGTGTTAGCCCGTAATGCCGGGCAAACCGGTGTTCGGAAGCATTGTCGCCTACCCCGCTGCCACGCATTCGGTCTACCAGTTCAATGCCTTCCCCAACATAGGTTTTGCCGTCAACCACCGCTTCGAGTGCCGTCAGGAGTTCTGTTTCCGTGGTTGTTTTGAGCAGGTACCCGTCGGCGCCACTCCGGAAAGCCGCTTTGACCAGTCGGGGGTCTTCCTGCGCAGTCACCACCAGGATTTTGAGGTCCGGATTGGCGCGCCGAAGCGAGGAAATCAGCTTGGATCCGTCGCTGTCTGGCAGAAAAATCTCGCACATCAGTACGTCCGCTTTGCTGATCCGCAACAGCTCCGTGAGTTGCAAACCGGTGCGGGCGATACCGCCTATCACGAAGCGGTACCGGCTGCCGGTATGCGCCAACACGGTTTTCAGGCCTGTGGTGAAGATGGGATGGTCGTCGGCAACGATCAAGTTCAGATATAGGGCACTTGGGTTAGCGGTCATACACGACAAATAGTATTCATAAAGCTTATTGCACCAATTTTCATACCAAGTTTTGCAAGGAAGCGGCGCATGTTTTACATTTACCGGATGAATTACACACCACACCCCCGTTATCCACATTTGTTTGAACCCTTAGACCTCGGTTTCACCTCGCTGCCCAACCGCGTGCTCATGGGATCCATGCACACCGGCCTGGAGGAAGCCAAAGGCGGATTCAAACAGTTGGCTGCCTATTTTGAAAGCCGCGCGGCAGGCGGTGTCGGCCTTATCGTTACTGGCGGAATATCTCCCAACCGACAAGGCTGGCTGGCCCCTTTTGGTGCCAAGCTGAGCACCCGGGCGGAAGCCGACAAACACCGGCAGGTCACCACGGCTGTCCACGGCGCAGGCGGCAAAATTTGCCTGCAAATGCTCCATGGCGGCCGCTACAGCATGCACCCCATGGCGGTGGCTCCATCGGCCTTGCGGGCGCCCATCTCGCCTTTTCGCCCCTGGGAAATGTCGCCCCGACTCATACGCGCCACCATACGCGATTTTGCCAGTTGCGCAGCCCTGGCCCGCGAGGCCGGATACGACGGCGTCGAAATCATGGGCAGCGAAGGGTACCTCATCAACCAGTTTATTGCCCCGCGCACCAACCAACGGCTCGACGACTGGGGCGGATCTTTCGAAAACCGCATGCGCTTCCCGACAGGCATCATGCGCGCCGTACGCGAAGCCGCCGGCACTGATTTCATTGTCATTTTCCGCATCTCCATGCTGGATCTCGTCGACAATGGCAGCAGTTGGGAAGAGGTGGAGCAACTTGCTTTTGCCATAGAGGCCGCCGGCGCAACCATGATCAATACCGGCATTGGCTGGCACGAGGCCCGCATCCCCACCATTGCTACCGTAGTGCCCCGGGGCGCTTACGCATGGGTCACCAAACGCCTGAAAGGCAAACTGCGCACGCCGCTTATCACCACCAACCGCATCAACACCCCCGAAAGAGCTGAAATGATCCTGGCAGAAGGTTGTGCCGACATGGTTTCGATGGCGCGGCCACTGTTGGCTGATCCCGATTTTGTGCGCAAGGCGTACGACGGCCGAAACAAGGAGATCAACACCTGCATCGCCTGCAACCAGGCTTGTTTAGACCATATTTTTGAACACAAAACCGCGTCGTGCCTCGTCAATCCGCGCGCTTGCCGGGAAACGCTTCCCGGTTTTGCCACGCAGGCCTCCAAAACACAACAGCCCCAAAAAGTGGCGGTGGTGGGGGCGGGCCCCGCCGGCTTGTCGTGTGCCGTAGAACTGGCGCAACGCGGCCACCAGGTTACCTTGTTTGAAGCGGCAGACACCATTGGCGGACAGTTTAACTTAGCCAAACGCATACCAGGCAAAGAGGAGTTTTACGAAACACTGCGTTATTTCCAGGTGCAGCTCGATAAACACGGCGTTCAATTGCGCCTGAACACCCGCGCGGAAGCGCAACAATTGTTGGCCGAAGGCTACACCCAGGTGGTGCTGGCATCCGGGGTGGCGGCCCGCAAACCCGCCATACCCGGCATTGAACACCCAAAAGTGCTTATGTACCCCGACGTGCTGCTGGAAAAGCAGGTGGTTGGCAAAAAAGTGGCCATCATCGGGGCTGGAGGCATCGGATTCGATGTGGCCGAGTTTTTAAGCGCGCCGCACCGAAACAAAACTGCTGACGGCGCCTGGATACCGGAATCTATTGAAGCTTACCAGCAAGCCTGGGGCATCGACCCGCAAATAACGACGCGGGGCGGCCTGACCGCGGCTGTACAACCACCACCGGAAAGGGAAATCTGGCTCCTGAAACGGTCAAAAGGAAAATTTGGCGAAAGCCTCGGCAAAACGACCGGGTGGGCGCACCGCATCACCCTGAAAAACAGGGGTGTACACATGATGGCGGCAGTGACGTATGAGCGCATCGACGACGAAGGGCTGCACATTCGGGTGGATGACCAACAGCAGTTGTTGCCGGTAGATCACGTAGTCATCTGCGCAGGGCAAGAGCCGGTGCGAGCATTGTTTGATCCCTTAACGGCTGCCGGAATAGGCGTTCACCTCATTGGAGGTGCCAAAGAAGCCGCAGAACTGGATGCCCAGCGCGCTATAGCAGAAGGATTGACCCTGGCCATTGCACTGGGTTGACACCTTTGCCAGGGTCAGTCGACACGCCAGGCTTCCAAAAACTTCTGGATGACATCCCTGTTTTCGCGGTAAACCTTGGCACCACGGGTGGCAGTGACGATGCTGCAGGGTACGTCTTTGGCCACATCGCGCTGTGAAAGCCCACGGTCTAAAGCGTCAAATATTTTCCAGCGTTCGGTCATCATGGCGCGCTCATGCTCCGTAAAAGTGAGGTTCAGCAGGTGGTTGAACTCCTCCTCGGTTTGAAGCGTTTGGAAAAGTTGGAACAACATGGTGTAGGGCTTTGGTTTTTATTTGGGCAAAGTTCCCAATTTTTATCCGGAACTTTACCCAAACAAACGCCAATAAATTATTAGTAGCGGTAGTATTCCGGTTTAAACGGCCCTTCCACTTTCACGCCGATGTAATCGGCCTGCATGGTATTCAGCTCTTCCAGCTCCACGCCGATTTTGGCCAAATGCAGTTTTGCTACTTTTTCGTCGAGGTGTTTAGGCAGTACATACACCTTGTTTTCGTATTGATCTGTGTGCTGCCAAAGCTCAAGCTGAGCCAATACCTGGTTGGTAAAGGAATTGGACATCACGAACGAAGGGTGGCCGGTGCCGCAGCCCAGGTTCACCAAACGGCCTTCAGCCAGCACAATGATGTCTTTCCCGTCGATGTTGTACAGGTCGACTTGCGGCTTGATGGTTACCTTGGTATGGCCGTAGTTGGTATTCAGCCAGGCGATGTCGATTTCGTTGTCGAAGTGCCCGATGTTGCACACGATGGTTTTATCGGTCATGAGGCGGAAGTGTTTCTCCGTCACAATGTCCACGTTGCCCGTAGCAGTCACCACGATGTTGGCGCGTGGTATGGCGTTTTCCATGCGTTTAACTTCGTAGCCGTCCATGGCGGCCTGCAGCGCGCAAATGGGGTCAATTTCGGTCACGATAACCCGTGCGCCAGCGCCGCGCAGGCTGGCGGCCGAGCCTTTTCCCACGTCGCCATAACCGGCAACAACAGCTACTTTACCAGCCATCATGATGTCGGTAGCGCGGCGAATGGCATCCACGAGGCTTTCTTTACAACCGTACTTGTTGTCAAATTTCGATTTGGTAACCGAGTCATTGATGTTGATGGCAGGCAGGGGCAGGGTGCCTTTGACCATGCGCTCGTACAAGCGGTGTACGCCGGTGGTGGTTTCTTCCGAGATGCCGCGAATGCCTGGGGCCAGTTCCGGGAATTGGTCGAGCACCATATTGGTCAGGTCGCCGCCATCGTCGAGAATCATGTTAAGCGGCTGGTCATCGGTAAAAGCGAACAGCGTTTGCTCGATGCACCAGTCAAACTCCTCAGCCGTCATGCCTTTCCATGCAAAAACAGGGATGCCTGCGGCAGCAATGGCGGCAGCGGCGTGGTCTTGGGTGGAAAAGATGTTGCAAGAAGACCAGCTGACTTCGGCACCCAGTTCCACGAGGGTCTCGATGAGTACGGCTGTCTGGATGGTCATGTGCAGGCAGCCGGCTACGCGGGCGCCTTGCAGGGGTTTGGTGGGGCCAAATTCTTCACGGAGGGCCATAAGACCTGGCATTTCAGCCTCGGCGAGTTGGATTTCCTTGCGTCCCCATTCGGCCAGGTTAATGTCTTTGACCTTGTATTTGGGGCGTGTTTCTGTTTCGGTGGACATAAGAAATTGATTTTACAAAATAAGCCCGCAAACATACGGTAAATCAATTGATTACACCCCATTTTAGCGTCATTTTAATGCAAAAACAACCAAAACCAACGCTTATTCGCAAAAAAATTAACACAAAATTAAAATTAATTATGAAAATAATTTTTAAGCGCATAACTTTGCACTTAATAAAGCGTGTAATCGCTGCCAATGGTTTCTGGGTTTTTCCTTAAACCTACCTTTTTCACCAAACCTATGTGCCATGAATTCATTCATTCACATACGGGAAGACGGTTAGGATAACCGTCCATCGTTACTACCCGCAAGGGATTTTTCTCCATTTCCTGCTTTCCAAGACGAATCCGGTAGCGAGGCTTCCGGGGTTTTGCCTGCGCTGAAACAGCTGCAGTACTTTCAGCATGGGTTTTCGCCTAAAAAAAGTGTGGACGAGATGGGTATTCTTCAACAATGCCCAAACTCCTTGCGGAGCTATTGTTCACTTTTTAACTTGATAAAGCACCATGAATAGCTTTGTTTTTCTGCTCGGCACGATGCTGCTGGGCCTCAACCCTTACCCCGAACCAACCCAGTTTGAAAGCGCCCTTTTCCCCGGCGGAGAGTCGGCCATGAGCGCATATTTCCAACAACACCTTGACTATCCGCTTGTAGCACGCGAACAATCCATCGAAGGCAGCGTCACCGTGTCGTTTATCGTCGAAAAAGACGGCTCCATTACAGATGCCAGGATACTAGACGGCATAAGCCTTGAATGCGATGAAGCGGCCATAACCGTGGTGTCCAATATGCCCAAATGGACCCCCGCCCTCTTCCAAGGCGAAACCGTGCGCAGCAAAAATGCGGTGCGTTTGGTTTTTCGACTGAATTAACCCCGCTTCGCGGTTTTTAAACTTTTACATTTTGCGGTTTTACATTTTGCGGTTTTGCGGTTTAAAAAATTTTTTTTATTTT
>JBMOHO010000219.1:0-6956 GCA_049317805.1 Saprospiraceae bacterium | reverse complement strand
GCCTGCCTGCCGATAACCGCTGGAGCAGCATGGAGTACAATGCCCTGGATCAAGGCTTCGAGTTGGTCGGGCAACTGGTCGGCCTCAAAACGATTTATGAAAATGTGCTTTAGGAATTTTGGTGTAGAATGAAATATTAAGATAACATCTGGCCGTTTAATGCACTTTTTTCCCATAGGTGTTTTTTCAGTGCATAAAAATGTACACTTTTTACACTAAATTTGTACAATCAAATCTATTCTCGACCATGACACCACCGGCCACAGTCCCTGCCAGATACCCCATCACCATAGTCGAACGCATCGCGCTCGGGCCTGAAGTCCAACGTTTTCCGGGTACGCTCACCGATTTTGCGGCGCTTTTAGACCAGTGCGAATACCCTATCGAATTTCAAATTGACCAAATCATTGCCATGAGCATAGCAAGCGACCCCCATGAGCAAATTGTAGCCAACGTGCTTGGCGTGCTGTACAATTTATACACCGGAAATCCGGAATACAAACGCTACGGAAGCAACCGCCATGTGTTTATAGAGCAAGGGCCAGTGGCATTTTCACCGGATGCTTCCGTGGTGCGCGGCACGCCCGATGTGTTTGAATACGCAAGCGGCAAAACAGCCAACAGAAACCCCTGGCTGATTGTCGAGATTTTGTCTCCATCAACCCGTTGGCGGGACTGGGGGGAGAAACTGGAATTTTACAAACAAATACCAGCCCTGCAACACGTCCTGTACATTGAACAAGACAAACCATCTGTTAACCATTTTCAACGCCTGCCTGCCGATAACCGCTGGAGCAGCATGGAGTACAATGCCCTGGATCAAGGTTTCGAATTGGACGGGAAGCCAGTGGGCCTCAAAGAACTATATGAAAATGTACTTTAGCTATTTTTGATTAAACCATACATTTTATCATTTGCCCAGTTCTGTCTCTAAAAAAACAGCCAGAGGGCAGATGCACAGGCCGTCGCTTCGATTGAAGCGTTCTCCGCCAGGGGTAATCACATAACTGAGATCGGGTTGTAGATCGGCTATGCTTTGAAAATAGCCTTTGGAGATGGTTGGCGTGTTTGATAACTTGATTTCAATGCAGATTTTTTTCCCATTTGGGGCGATCATCAATAAATCCACTTCCGCGCCCTGATGCGTGCGGTAATAATAAAATTCGGAAAATTCGGGGGCTTCCCGGATAATTTGTTCTATAACGTATCCCTCCCACGATGCGCCAATGGATGGGTGGCCGCGTAGGGTATCCATATCGAACACGCGCAACAGGTAGTGCAGCCAACCGCTGTCACGCAAGTATAATTTTGGCGATTTGGTGAGCCGCTTACCCACATTCACAAAATACGGCGGCAGTCGGCGGATCAGAAAACTGCCCTCCAGCAGTTCAAGGTATTTTTTGGTTGTCGGTTGAGTTACGCCAAGCGAACCTGCCAGTGCCGACATATTTAACAAATTCCCATGTAGGTGGGCCAGCATGGAAAGCATGTTTCGAAGCAACACGGAGGGTATTTCAAAACCAAGCCGCTCCAGATCACGGTGAACAAAGGTTTCGGTGAAATCATCAAGCCATTTTCGAGTGATGAAATCTTCATTTGCCAGAAGGGCTTGCGGGAATCCTCCACGAAGCCAGTGGTTTTCCAAAGAAAACAAGTGCTTTATTTCAGAAAAAGAAAATGGCGATAATTCATGGTAAGCAATGCGTCCGGCCAGCGTTTGGGTGTTCATTTTGACGATGTGCGGTGCTGCTGAGCCAAGCAGAATGAACCGCGCGGGTACGCGTTGCTGGTCGGTTAATCCACGCAATAGCGCAAACAGCTCTGGCCGCACCTGAATTTCGTCTATGATCACGCACGTTTGAGTATGCCCGGCAAGGTATGTTTGGGCGTCTTCCAGCTTGTACCAATCGTCCCGAAGTTCCAAATCAAGGTACAAAGTCGGTTTGTCCATCAACGACCGTAGGTGCTTTACAAGGGTTGTTTTGCCCACCTGCCTTGGACCAATCAGACCAACTATGGGCGACCATGCTAAATCTCGCAGTAATTTATTGGTAAGCAGCCGTTGTATCATGCTGCAAAAATACAATCATCCATGAAAATTGAAAAAGTAATTTTCAATTTTCATGGATGCAAAAAAATTCGTCCTGCGAATATACTCGTAGGACGAATTTGAACTTCGGACCAGCCTAAGTGAAGAAAAGAAGTGGCGCTTTCCTTTTACATCACATAGCAAATGAATTACTTTGGGAATACCGCAGTCACAGCCGCCCGAACACCATACCGGGGGCGCGTTTCCGGTGCAAAGTGCCAACGTGGACTGATGCCGAAACTGACGGTCTGTTTGCCAAATTTGGTTACGCCGGAGAAGCTCGGAAAAGCAAACATGGTTACATCCACGTCGTTCTCCCAGTCGTGTGTGTATTCGAGGACAGCCGAAAGGCCTGCGCCACTTTTCCAGTTGTACGTCACAAACGGATTGAGGAAAGTCGCATTCACGTCGCTGCGGTCGTCGTTGCCCGCCACCGAAACAATGTGGTTCGCCAGGCCGCCGTATGTCCAGCCGTTGGACTGTTTCAAGGCCACCACCGAAGGGCCGACACCGAATTTTTCACTACCCAGCGCCTTTTCCGTTGCCGTTGGCAACAAAAATGCCGGGCCTACGCCCCAGGTGACAGCGCTGTTTTTCGGGCTGAAAAACCCGGATACCACGGCGTCGCCAAGCCCGGACTGACTGGTGTTTTCACCCGTAATATCAAATTGCGACACGATGGGGAAAATGTACCGCGTAATGAGGTTCCAGTTTTCAGAAAGCGAAAACGGAACGACAGGCTGCACATTCAACACCATACGAGAGCCATTGAAACGCCCGATGCCGACATCGGTGTTGCTCTGGAAAGGTACACTGATCAGGCTGGCCACCGGATTGGCTAATTTTTTGGCCAGCTCTTCGGCACTTCCCGGGGCCGCAGCCTCTTGAGCCGTTAAGGAAGTCGACAGGAAAAAAAAAGCTGCCGAAATGATTGCTGCTATAGGGTAAAAAGGAGCCTTCATGTTGTGAAATATGTGTTTTGTAAAAAAAAGCCATTCGCCCTGCGAATATACTCGTAGGGCGAATGGCTTAAAAGCAGGACTTTTATTTATGGTTTTGGCGTGAAGCTGCCACTTTCCTGACGGGTCGGGAAAGTCTTGTACGTAGCCATGTATTCGGCAACAATGTCCTTCAGGGGTACCATGGCGTACATGCGTTTGCCCAGCCAGTCGTTGTAATACGAAGATTCTTCCGGCGCCGTTTCAAACGGGTCAGCGCGCAAATCAACAATCAGCGGCGCTTTGCGTACGGTTTGTGCTTGGGTCCAAGCCTCCATGCCTTCGTGATCTTGTGTGCTGAAGTGTGCTTTGTAGTCGCCGTAACGCACAGCGCCCAATGTGCCATCATCTACAAAAGCGAAGAATTCTTTGCGTGGGCCCTTTGGGGTTTCGCCCAGCAGGTAAGGCAGGAAATTGTAGCCGTCGAGGTGCACTTTGTATTTGGCACCGCCTACTTGATAACCGTTGAGGAGTTTGTTCGTCACGTCTGTTTCGCCTACAGCAGCCATCAAGGTAGGCAGGCAGTCTTCGAGGGAAATGATTTCGTTGGATACACGACCACCTTTGATTTTGCCTACCCAGCGCACGATGAACGGTACACGGATACCGCCTTCCCAGGTAGTGGCTTTTTCGCCGCGGAACGGGCTGGTACCGCCGTCGGGCCAGCTGAATTTCTCGGCACCGTTGTCGGTGGTATAAATAACAATGGTGTTGTCCGCAATGCCAAGTTGGTCTAATTTTTCCAACAAACGGGCCACCATGGCATCGTGCTCCACCATGGCGTCGGCGTATACACCGCGGCCAGTTTTGCCTGCCGATTCGGGTTTAAGGTGGGTGTAGATGTGGCAGCGGGTGCTGTTGAACCAGCAAAAGAAGGGTTTGCCTGCCGTGGCCTGCTTATCGATAAAGTTGAGCGAGGCATCCAATACTTCCTCGTCAATGGTTTCCATGCGTTTTTTGGTCAGCGGGCCGGTATCTTCCACCTTTTGGCCGCCTTTACCGTCGGCATAGCTGCGGATAACGCCACGCGGGCCGTATTTCTTTTTAAATTCAGGGTCTTTCGGGTAATCAACATTCTCGGGTTCTTCTTCTGCGTTCAGGTGGTAGAGGTTGCCGAAAAACTCGTCGAAGCCGTGGTTGGTCGGCAGGAATTCATCGTTGTCGCCAAGGTGGTTTTTGCCAAACTGGCCGGTAGCATAGCCCATGGGTTTGAGCAATTCGGCGAGGGTAGGGTCTAATTTAGAGAGGCCCGTTTTCTCGCCTGGCATGCCGATTTTGAGCAAACCGGTGCGTTTGGGGCACTGTCCGGTGATAAATGCTGCACGACCGGCGGTGCAGCTCTGTTGTCCGTAAGCGTCGGTAAAGCGAACGCCTTCGGCGGCAATGCGGTCAATGCCAGGTGTCATGTAACCCATCATGCCGCTGTTGTAGCAGCTGGCATTGAACCAACCGATGTCGTCGCCCATGATGACGAGGATGTTGGGCTTGTCCGTTTTTTTGGCTGTTTTGTTTTGCGCAAACGCTGAGGCGGCGAGTCCCGGCAAAATGGCCAGGAGCAACAGCAATTTGAAAATGTTGTTTTTCATTGTATTGATTTGAGAGTGTGTGAAACAGGCTTAAGGTGTTACGACTTAATACGATCAAAGGTAGAAGACTCTCCCTGAAAGTTTGGGAATAAATGGCAACAATCAGAAAAAATGAGCTCTAAATAGCAACACTTCAGCCCGCGAGTAAACTCGCAGATTGAAGTGTTGCTATCAATAATTTTGGTCGTTTCGTTGTTTCAATGTGCCCGCCCTTGATGTGGAGTCACATCGGAAGATTTAATTTGTATCTTCTTGATGGTGCAAAGATAAGTTTTCGAATTTTAACACCCTTGTAGAATTGTATCTACAAACTGGCTTGTTGCTCCAGGGGCAGGTAAATGCGCACCCGAACGCCTTCTCCTTCAGGGCTGTCAATCTCCCACCGGCCACCGAGCGCCTGCACGAGTTCGACCACGAGTGATAGCCCGATGCCATTTCCGGCAGACTCGTCGTCGGCAGGTCTCGCGCTTTGTTTGGAAGCGCCCTGGCGCACAGATTCGAGTTGCGCGGCCGTCATGCCCCGGCCAGTATCACTTACTTCGAGCAGGTACCAGTTGTGTTCGAGGCCCGACCGCACCCGAATTTTGCCGTTTTGGGTAAATTTGATGGCGTTGGACAGCAGGTTGTGCAACACGATGTTCAAAATTTGCGGATCAATCCGGATCACATCGTCCTCCGGCACTTTATTGATCAGGGTATTTCCCCTGAAACGGCTCATTTCACTGAAGTCTTCCATGAGTTGTTCCACCAGTACAAAAGGGGAGCAGTTGGTCGGGTTGGTTTTGAACTGCTCTTGCTGGTAGTTGACCCAGTGCAGCAGGTTCTGGGTGCTGTGGAACAGTTTTCGAGCGGCATTATTCACGTCGATCAAGGCTTTTTTGGCCGGTTCCGGATCGTGCGTATTGTCCTCGGCACCCATGCGAGCGATCATACCGATGAATCGGAGGGGCGTGAGGATGTCATGCGTGATGATGGAGATCAGGCGATCCCGTATTCGAATGTTCTGGCGGAGGTTGTGTTCCGAGGCTGCCAGTTTGCTGAAATTGGATTCGAGTTTGATGTTGGCCTGCCGCAATTGAGCCGTTTGTTTGTCTACTTGCTGCATCAGTTCCAGGTTGCGCTGTCGGATGGAACGGGTATACAGGACGGTGAAGCCCCAGGCGGCCAAAAGGAAGCAGATCGGGTACATCACAAACGCCCAGCTTTTGGCATACCAGGGCGTCTGGACGATAAAATGTTGTTTTGAATATACGTAATCCGAAGACCCGAATCCGCATTTTCTGCGGAACACAAGCGTGTATTTTCCGGGCTTCAAGTGGCCAATAGCATAGGATGCCTGGCCGATGTCGCATAGTTGAAACCGGTCGTGGAGCCCTTCAAGTTTGTACGATACATACTGGTTGTAGGGATGATTCCACCAGGCGCTTGCAAAGCTGACTTTAATGTAGCTGTGTGCAGCAGGTATCTGGATGGTATATCCCGGCTGGTGTTTAATGCCATCTACGTCAATGTTTTCGATCACAACGGTGTCCTTCGGTAAAAAATGAGGGACGTCCTCCGGTCTGAACACCACTAATCCCTGGATGGTTGGCAGAGAGAGTCGCCCATCGGGCAGCCACAAGTGTGCCGGCGAGCACCCTCCGTTGAACTCTGCGTTTTGAATGCCATCTTCTTCCAGGTAGACGTAATAATCCAATTGCTGTGTGGTATCCTGGAGATAGGCATCCACAGCATCCATATGTGTTTTGAACAAGCCGCGGTTGGTTGTGATCCAGAGGTATCCATTTTCATCCTGGATAAAATCGTGGGCGTGGGACAATTCATTGTTTCGTCCGGCAGGCATGCGTACAAAACGTTCCTGGTGCCGCACGAAATAACCGCTTCCGTAGGTACCCACGAATAATTTGCCCCGAATGAGCGATAAGGCTCGGCAGTCGGCGTTTTCCAGCATGGGAAAGGAGTCGACACGTTGTGTTTCCAGATTCAAGCGATACAACTGGAACGTGGAACCAAACCACAGATGGCCTTCCGCATCAAAACTGATGGATTTCATGCCATATTTAGCCTTGCGATAAGGTATTTTATACACCCACTGAAGAGAGTCGCCCCGGATAGATGCTACACCCGTATTGGCACCTACCCACACGGTGCTGTCGAGCAGAACAATGCTTTGTATCTCCGTATTGGTGGCTACGACAACATTGTTTTGTTCGGGATGCCTGGTGTCGTACCGGTAGAGGTTTGCCCCTTTGGTAAAATACAAAAAACCATCCAGGTCATTAC
>JBMOHO010000218.1:0-7044 GCA_049317805.1 Saprospiraceae bacterium | reverse complement strand
GTTGACGCAACAGGCGACTGCAGTGAAGTCCATTGCAAACCAGCATCAACTGAGCGCAGCAGCCTGCCCCTGCCATCTACAACCAAAAGGGTATCGCCAAACGCAACCACGCCACTGCGATTCAACACAAAGTTTGATGGCGCTTTGATTACAGCCCAGGTTTTCCCTTGATCTTTGGAGCGGTAAATGGAGTTGGTGCCTTCCACCACCAGCACCCATTGATCCTTGAAATACACAAAGTTATTAGGGGAAAAATAAGGCAAAGAATCAACCGGCATCCAATCGCTTCCAGCAACAGAAAACAATAAGCTTTTTTTGTCCGTATAGGAATTATGCGCAGTTACATACGCTTGATCGCCCAGTACCACCATATTACTCACCTGCAAATGATTCAATTGCGGGTGATGATAAGGTGTCCAAAGAATCCCATCATTCGAAGTGTACAGCGTACCGCTTTGTTTGCCCCAATATTGCCCATTGTAAAATTGAATATCCAGCAAGTCTCCACCAGGCAACAACCCATTATAGTAAGGCTGAATAGAATCGTTACCAGCGTCAATTTTCAACAGACCAATATCGGTATTCAATATCACCGAACCATCCAAATCGAAAAACAGTACATTATGGTACGGGTTTGTAATCCGGTTTGCAGATAAAAGCTCCTGGGCCGCAGTAAAAGGATGACGCGTACGATAAAACCCTATATTATAGTTTGAAAACCAAATTGTTCCGTTATTGTACCAATGTGCATCGTTTTGGTTATTCAAGTCGGGGAAAGGGGACGGACGTTCCTGCCATTGCTGACCTTTATCGGCAGAAAACCATACCCGGCCACCGGGATTTTTCGTCAGGAGAAACAACGTATCATTCGAGAAAAAAGAGAGACCAATCTGGTTGGCTGCAACGTTTTTGGGCATTGGCCAGTCCTCATGCGTCAAAAAGTCGAAGGATGTAGACAGGCGCACGACACTGTCTGCAACGCCTGCATAGCGATCTTTGGCGTCAAAAACGGGCCATATCGGCGGATCATACATTTGCCAAGTCAGCCCACCGTCAGAAGTTTTATAAAAAAAAGGAGCGGTGAAACTTCCATTTGAACCTGAATGTGTAAATCGAACCAGCGCTTTTAGGGAATCAAACGTGAGTACATCCGGTAAATTCAATAGCTCAAATGACGGTTGATTAACGTCTACCGGCCCATTACTGATATTTAATACCACAACCGGGTCCGGCGCTTGCGGTGTGCTCAGGTAAAAGCGGGCAACGCGGCATACGCTGCTCGAACCCGGGCAATTGTCCAAATTCCCCAAAGTTTTCCAAAGCCGGTTTCGACCAATCGAAAAAGCATAGGCACCTAAATTTGAGAAAGGCAACTGCGGCGACTCCGACTTCTGCCAAAGGCTGTCGGGATGCACATGCCGGGTGTATGATTCCAACAAATCCGGATACGGCGGATCAACGTCAATGAAATGATATGCTCCAAGTCGTCCACCCCAAAATGAAACAGTTGAAATTCTGGGTAAGGTAAAGGTCTCCGCATTTTCAAACTTAAAAGAATGTATTTGCGGCGATTGTGCTTGCGTAAACAGGCATATGCATGAGAAAAAAGGGAGTAGAACGTGTCTCATTTGATCAATTGTAGAAGTTGTATAGTAAAAACATTTACGAGCGATACAAAGATAATCTCCTTGAACTTTGTAATAAAAAAAATAGTCGTCAAACAGAAAGTTTATGCCCTTGTTGGCATCCTCGTCAACAAGAAGCGGTGGAATGAGTGTTTAGATTTGGGTGGTCTCTCCGCCGGATGTCGCAAAAGGCCTCGGAGAGGCCCAACGTTGGTAGAATACGTTGCATCAATTTTTAGGGCCTCGGAGAGGCCCAACGTTAAATCGCTGGCCGGAATGCCGAACAAACGTTGGGCCTCTCCGAGGCCCTGTGAAATACGTCTGTTTTTTCTACCAACCTTGGGCCTCTCCGAGGCCACGAAAAAACCGTAAGTTGACGACATCGTGGTCACAGCCATCACCGCTCTCGCCGGCATATTTTGCCTTACCTTTACACCCGAATAACCATTTGACGCTGCATGTCTGCCGACCCCTTTAAAATTTTCATCTGTTATGCCCGCGAAGACAAGGAGCCCCTGGAGCAGTTGCGTAAAAAACTGATGCCGCTGCAGCAAAGTAACCGCGTGCAACTGTGGTACGACAAAGAGATCACCGGCGGCAAAGAGTGGGATGCGGAAATCCGCCTCAACCTGAAATCGGCAGACCTCGTGCTGCTGCTCATTTCCGACGACTTTTTCGACTCCAGCTACATCCACAGCGTGGAGCTGCGCGAAGCGCTGGATGGCCACGAACGCCGGGAAAACGTGGTGGCACCCGTCATCCTGTACGATTGCCTGTGGGATCACCACCCGGAGTTGTCCAAGTTGCAGGCCTTGCCCGAGGACGCCAAACCCGTTTTCATGGAGGAGCACTGGAAACGACCCGACTACGGGTTTGCCAACGTGGCCCGCGGCGTGGTACGCATATTGGACGACCCGGAAATGCAGGTGCGCCGCGAACGAAAACAAAAACGCTTGGCGGAATTGGAAAAGACCCAGGCCGCTGACCATGCCCGCCTCGAAGCCGAACGCCGCCAACGCGAAGCGGAAACCGAATCGGCCCAAAAAAAGGCCGAGGATGAAGCCCGCAAAAAGGGTTTGCCCGATATGGTGTTGGTAAAAGGCGGAACCTTCCAGATGGGCAGCAATGAAAACGACGGTGCAAAACCCATCCACAGTGTTACGCTTGCCGACTTTGAAATCGGCAAATACCCGGTGACCCAAAAATTGTGGATGGACATCATGCATAAGAATCCTCCCTCACACTTCGAAGGCGACGATCTCCCTGTGGAAGCCGTCAGTTGGTATGAAGCACAAGATTTTCTGCAAAAACTAAACACGCGATTCCCCGGTAGCCAATACCGCCTGCCAACCGAGGCGGAGTGGGAATACGCGGCCCGCGGCGGAGAAAAAGGGGCGAAAGACAACTTCACTTACGCCGGCAGCAATGACCTGTATGAGGTGGGTTGGTATGAAGGAAATAACAAACGCCATTATGGCACACGTTCGGTGGGTGGCAAAAAACCGAACCAACTGGGGCTGTACGACATGAGCGGGAACGTGTGGGAGTGGTGTGCGGACTGCTGGAATGACAACTACCAGGGGGTGCCCACCGACGGTTCTGCCTGGACAAGCGGCAATTGCGATCGCCGTGTGTTGCGGGGAGGCTCTTGGCTCAACGAGGTTAACTATTGCCAGGTGTCGTATCGCGCCGGGCTCTTTCCAGATGACGTGAGCGACGACATAGGTTTTCGGATCGTAAGGACAGTGTTATAAGGGTTATACTTTTTCTTTTTTTTCGAACGTGGCGAGTAACCTCTTTTCGGCGAAGCCGAAAATTTTATTTTTAAAAGTGGGCATTTCCGTTTCTTGCGGCTATGAAGGTGGGTGTGAGCGGCGCATGGTGTCGGCGTGACTTCGAAGTCACGCCGACACCATGCGCCGCTCACACCCACCTTCATAGCCGCAAGAAACGGAAATGCCCACTTTTAAAAATAAAATTTTCGGCTTCGCCGAAAAGAGGTTACTCGCCACGTTCGAAAAAAAAGAAAAAGTATAACCCTTATAACACTGTCCTTACGATCCGAAAACCTATGTCGTCGCTCACGTCATCTGGAAAGAGCCCGGCGCGATACGACACCTGGCAATAGTTAACCTCGTTGAGCCAAGAGCCTCCCCGCAACACACGGCGATCGCAATTGCCGCTTGTCCAGGCAGAACCGTCGGTGGGCACCCCCTGGTAGTTGTCATTCCAGCAGTCCGCACACCACTCCCACACGTTCCCGCTCATGTCGTACAGCCCCAGTTGGTTCGGTTTTTTGCCACCCACCGAACGTGTGCCATAATGGCGTTTGTTATTTCCTTCATACCAACCCACCTCATACAGGTCATTGCTGCCGGCGTAAGTGAAGTTGTCTTTCGCCCCTTTTTCTCCGCCGCGGGCCGCGTATTCCCACTCCGCCTCGGTTGGCAGGCGGTATTGGCTACCGGGGAATCGCGTGTTTAGTTTTTGCAGAAAATCTTGTGCTTCATACCAACTGACGGCTTCCACAGGGAGATCGTCGCCTTCGAAGTGTGAGGGAGGATTCTTATGCATGATGTCCATCCACAATTTTTGGGTCACCGGGTATTTGCCGATTTCAAAGTCGGCAAGCGTAACACTGTGGATGGGTTTTGCACCGTCGTTTTCATTGCTGCCCATCTGGAAGGTTCCGCCTTTTACCAACACCATATCGGGCAAACCCTTTTTGCGGGCTTCATCCTCGGCCTTTTTTTGGGCCGATTCGGTTTCCGCTTCGCGTTGGCGGCGTTCGGCTTCGAGGCGGGCATGGTCAGCGGCCTGGGTCTTTTCCAATTCCGCCAAGCGTTTTTGTTTTCGTTCGCGGCGCACCTGCATTTCCGGGTCGTCCAATATGCGTACCACGCCGCGGGCCACGTTGGCAAACCCGTAGTCGGGTCGTTTCCAGTGCTCCTCCATGAAAACGGGTTTGGCGTCCTCGGGCAAGGCCTGCAACTTGGACAACTCCGGGTGGTGATCCCACAGGCAATCGTACAGGATGACGGGTGCCACCACGTTTTCCCGGCGTTCGTGGCCATCCAGCGCTTCGCGCAGCTCCACGCTGTGGATGTAGCTGGAGTCGAAAAAGTCGTCGGAAATGAGCAGCAGCACGAGGTCTGCCGATTTCAGGTTGAGGCGGATTTCCGCATCCCACTCTTTGCCGCCGGTGATCTCTTTGTCGTACCACAGTTGCACGCGGTTACTTTGCTGCAGCGGCATCAGTTTTTTACGCAACTGCTCCAGGGGCTCCTTGTCTTCGCGGGCATAACAGATGAAAATTTTAAAGGGGTCGGCAGACATGCAGCGTCAAATGGTTATTCGGGTGTAAAGGTAAGGCAAAATATGCCGGCGAGAGCGGTGATGGCTGTGACCACGATGTCGTCAACTTACGGTTTTTTCGTGGCCTCGGAGAGGCCCAAGGTTGGTAGAAAAAACAGACGTATTTCACAGGGCCTCGGAGAGGCCCAACGTTTGTTCGGCATTCCGGCCAGCGATTTAACGTTGGGCCTCTCCGAGGCCCTAAAAATTGATGCAACGTATTCTACCAACGTTGGGCCTCTCCGAGGCCTTTTGCGACATCCGGCGGAGAGACCACCCAAATCTAAACACTCATTCCACCGCTTCTTGTTGACGAGGATGCCAACAAGGGCATAAACTTTCTGTTTGACGACTATTTTTTTTATTACAAAGTTCAAGGAGATTATCTTTGTATCGCTCGTAAATGTTTTTACTATACAACTTCTACAATTGATCAAATGAGACACGTTCTACTCCCTTTTTTCTCATGCATATGCCTGTTTACGCAAGCACAATCGCCGCAAATACATTCTTTTAAGTTTGAAAATGCGGAGACCTTTACCTTACCCAGAATTTCAACTGTTTCATTTTGGGGTGGACGACTTGGAGCATATCATTTCATTGACGTTGATCCGCCGTATCCGGATTTGTTGGAATCATACACCCGGCATGTGCATCCCGACAGCCTTTGGCAGAAGTCGGAGTCGCCGCAGTTGCCTTTCTCAAATTTAGGTGCCTATGCTTTTTCGATTGGTCGAAACCGGCTTTGGAAAACTTTGGGGAATTTGGACAATTGCCCGGGTTCGAGCAGCGTATGCCGCGTTGCCCGCTTTTACCTGAGCACACCGCAAGCGCCGGACCCGGTTGTGGTATTAAATATCAGTAATGGGCCGGTAGACGTTAATCAACCGTCATTTGAGCTATTGAATTTACCGGATGTACTCACGTTTGATTCCCTAAAAGCGCTGGTTCGATTTACACATTCAGGTTCAAATGGAAGTTTCACCGCTCCTTTTTTTTATAAAACTTCTGACGGTGGGCTGACTTGGCAAATGTATGATCCGCCGATATGGCCCGTTTTTGACGCCAAAGATCGCTATGCAGGCGTTGCAGACAGTGTCGTGCGCCTGTCTACATCCTTCGACTTTTTGACGCATGAGGACTGGCCAATGCCCAAAAACGTTGCAGCCAACCAGATTGGTCTCTCTTTTTTCTCGAATGATACGTTGTTTCTCCTGACGAAAAATCCCGGTGGCCGGGTATGGTTTTCTGCCGATAAAGGTCAGCAATGGCAGGAACGTCCGTCCCCTTTCCCCGACTTGAATAACCAAAACGATGCACATTGGTACAATAACGGAACAATTTGGTTTTCAAACTATAATATAGGGTTTTATCGTACGCGTCATCCTTTTACTGCGGCCCAGGAGCTTTTATCTGCAAACCGGATTACAAACCCGTACCATAATGTACTGTTTTTCGATTTGGATGGTTCGGTGATATTGAATACCGATATTGGTCTGTTGAAAATTGACGCTGGTAACGATTCTATTCAGCCTTACTATAATGGGTTGTTGCCTGGTGGAGACTTGCTGGATATTCAATTTTACAATGGGCAATATTGGGGCAAACAAAGCGGTACGCTGTACACTTCGAATGATGGGATTCTTTGGACACCTTATCATCACCCGCAATTGAATCATTTGCAGGTGAGTAATATGGTGGTACTGGGCGATCAAGCGTATGTAACTGCGCATAATTCCTATACGGACAAAAAAAGCTTATTGTTTTCTGTTGCTGGAAGCGATTGGATGCCGGTTGATTCTTTGCCTTATTTTTCCCCTAATAACTTTGTGTATTTCAAGGATCAATGGGTGCTGGTGGTGGAAGGCACCAACTCCATTTACCGCTCCAAAGATCAAGGGAAAACCTGGGCTGTAATCAAAGCGCCATCAAACTTTGTGTTGAATCGCAGTGGCGTGGTTGCGTTTGGCGATACCCTTTTGGTTGTAGATGGCAGGGGCAGGCTGCTGCGCTCAGTTGATGCTGGTTTGCAATGGACTTCACTGCAGTCGCCTGTTGCGTCAAC
>JBMOHO010000217.1:0-7073 GCA_049317805.1 Saprospiraceae bacterium | reverse complement strand
GTTGTCGCGCACTTCGCCGAGGGGCACAATGGCCATGTCATTGATGCTCCTGGCTGCGTCGGGGATCACCCGTTTCATATCTACCTCATGTACTTCGCCGAGACCCTTGCAGTGTGGACACATGCCGTAGGGCGAGTTGAAGGAGAAGGAGTTGGGCGAAGGTTCGTCGTAGCTGATGCCGCTGACGGGGCACATGAGGTTTCGGGAAAACATGTACACCGCATTGGCGTCTATGTCGAGCACCTGCAACAGGCCGTCGCTGAGGCGCAGGGCCGTGCGTACGCTGTCGACGAGTCGGTTGTGGCCGCTATGTTCGGGGGAGAGGCGGTCGACGACAATTTCGATGTCGTGGATTTTATAGCGGTCCACCTGCATGCCTGCGATGAGGTCGAGCAGTTCGCCATCCACACGGATTTTGGAATACCCTTGTTTGCGCACTTGTTCGAACAGTTCGCGGTAGTGGCCCTTGCGGCTGCGCACCACGGGCGAGAGCAGGGCTATGCGGCGCTGGGAAAACCGTTCGATGATGTTTTCCACTATTTGTTCTTCGGTGTACTTGACCATTTTTTCGCCCGTCACGTACGAGTAGGCTTCGCCGGCACGGGCAAAAAGGAGGCGGAGGAAGTCGTAAACCTCTGTGACGGTGCCCACGGTAGAGCGCGGGTTTCGGCCGGTTGTTTTTTGTTCGATGCTGATGACGGGGCTGAGTCCGTTGATCTGTTCTACGTCGGGCCTTTCCATTTCGCCGATGAACTGGCGGGCGTAGCTGGACAGGGTTTCCATGAAACGGCGTTGGCCTTCGGCAAATATGGTGTCGAACGCAAGGGAACTTTTCCCCGAGCCGCTGACGCCGGTGAGCACCACCAATTGGTTGCGCGGTATGCGCACGTCGATGTTTTTCAGGTTGTGCACCCGGGCGCCTATGACTTCAATGGCGTTGGCGGAGCCATTTTCCACTGTAAACGCGGCGCTTTCCGCTTCTATTTCCGGTAAATTGGGCAAATTTGTCATGGATAAGGTAAAACAGCGCAGAGGCGTTTGGTGTTCGCCAAAAATGCAAAGATACAGGCCAAAAAAATGTTGTTAGATTTGCGGAATCAAATAGCCCTTTTTTTACCACCACATGCCGATGCATAATTTAGCCCAACGAATCGAACACACCATCCTGAAACCCGACACCACGTTGAGCGAAGTGCGCAGCTTTTGTGGTCAAGCGGTAGCGCATGGCCTTGCGGGTGTCTGTTTGCCGCCTTTGTATGTGCGCGATGCGCGCCGAATACTGGGAGAGGAAAATCCGGTGAAAGTCATCACCGTCGTCGGATTTCCCATGGGTTACAGTGCCATTGCCGCCAAAAGTGAAGAAATCAAACGCGCCATAGACGATGGTGCCGACGAGTTGGACGCCGTGCTCAACGTAGCCGCCATCAAAAGCGAACAATGGAACGTGGTGCACAACGACATCGACAGCATGTTGCGCGCAGCACAAATGCGGGGCCGCACCCTCAAACTCATTGTGGAGTACGGCCTGCTCACCACACCCGAACTGGAACGCGTGTGCACTTTGGTGGTGGAGCTTGGGGTGCCGTTTGTAAAAACCGGTTCGGGCTACCACGGTCACCCTGCTACGCCAGACATGGTGGCGCACCTGCGCCGCTTGTTGCCCGACACCGTGCGCATCAAGGCGGCTGGCGGCATTCGCGATCTGGGACACACCGAAACCCTGTTGAACGCCGGCGCCGAGCGCATCGGTTCGTCTGTCGGCGTAGACATCCTGATGTCAAAAAAATAAGCGATTGTTCTTGCGCCATCAAACCCGTTCCAATATGCATAGCAGGTTATTTTTTAGTTGCGTGTGTGTCCTGTTTTCTTTTGGCTGCATGGCCCAGGAGGTGCAAATCAACGAGCCGCCCAAAGTGGCGCAGCTGATGGAAACCTGGATCAACCGCAACCGCCAAAACCCTGGCCTCGTGGGCTGGCGGCTCCAGTTGGTGTCGAGCACCGACCGGACCAGCATGGAAAGCGCCAAAGCCGCGTTTCTGCGTCAGTTTCCGGATGTGCCTGCTGACTGGGTGCACGAAAAACCGTATTACAAACTCCGCGCCGGCGCATTCCGCACCCGCCTGGAAGCCGCCGCATTTCTGGAAAACTTAGGCGACGCCTACCAGGGCGCGTATCCGGCCCAGGACCGCAACATCCATCCCCGCGATTTTATTCGTCCCTGACCGACCGGCTACCATGGCATCTTCCGACAAGCAACTCAACTGGAGCGATTACGATCGGCTTACCCTCACCATTTACACCTCGCTGGTGCTGATCGGGTGGATGATGATTTATGCGGTGAATTACGAGTCGGATGAACCGTTTGCTTTTATGAGCCTGGATCATCCGGCGGGCAAACAATTGATGTTCATGATTGTGTGCACGGCCCTGCTTTTTTTTCTGTTTTTGATTGACTGGACGATATGGCGCACTTTCGCCTTTTTCATCTATTTGTTTTCGCTGTTGTTGATGATCGGCACCATTTTTTTCGGTCGGGAGATCAACGGGGCAAACGCCTGGTATCAGCTTGGCGGCTTCACCTTTCAGCCGGCAGAGTTGGCCAAATTTGCCACCTGCCTCATGATGTCCTCCTACCTGAGTTCGCCGGGGATCAACCTGCGCGAAACCCGGAGCTTTTCCATCGCCATGGGCATTTTCCTGTTGCCCGTGGGCATCATCATTTTGCAAAAAGACACCGGTTCGGCCCTGGTGTTTTTTTCCTTTTTGCTGGTGCTGTACCGCGAGGGCTTGTCGCCAGTGTGGTACATCATGGGCTTCAGCACGGCCGCTGTGGTCATTTTGGGCCTGGTGTTTGACCCGGCGCAGGTGGCCGCGTGTTTGTTTTTGTTTGTGAACTACCGCCTGATCGACGAATTTTCGGAGCGCCGGCGCTTGTGGTGGTCGCTTTGGGTGCTGCTTTTTCCGCTCACGTACTGGTGGATGCCGCTGTGCCAATGGTTGTTGCCGATGATGGGCATTGACCCGGCGCAGGTGGATTATCTGAATTTTTATGTGTTGATTCCGCATGTGGCGCTTTTCGCATCGGCTTTTTTGCCGAGTTACATCCGCAAAAACCAGCTCATCCAACGTCGATTGCAACTCACTGCGCTGTTGCTGGGCCTGGCTTGTACGCTTACAGTGGGTGCCAATCTTGCGGTGAACACCTTGCTGGCGCCCCACCAGCGTTCGCGCATTTATGTGTGGCTGCGCCCGACCGATCCGTCGGTCGACGCGCGCGGTTCGGCCTATAACCTGCTGCACTCCAAAATGGCCATAGGCTCCGGCGGGTTTTTCGGCAAAGGATACCTGCAAGGCAACATGACCAAGCTGAAATACGTACCGGAGCAAAGCACCGACTTTATTTTCTGCACCGTGGGCGAAGAACAGGGTTTTGTGGGCGTGCTGGCCATTGTGGCCTTGTTCACGCTGTTGTTGTACCGCATCACATTGCTGGCTGAAAGACAGCGATCCAATTTTTCAAAACTCTACGCCTACTGTGTGGCGGGCATTTTGTTTGTGCACGTGGTGGTCAACATCGGCATGACCATGGGCCTGTTTCCCATCATCGGCATTCCGTTGCCGTTCATCAGCTATGGCGGCTCTTCTCTTATCGGCTTTACACTGATGATGGGCGTGCTGCTCAAACTCGACAGCCACCGCAACTCGGCCTGACCCGTGCAATTTACCCTCCAACATACCGACCCGAACTCCCGCGCCCGCGCCGGCGTACTCACCACCGACCACGGTGTGGTGGAAACGCCCATTTTTATGCCCGTGGGCACGGCAGCCACCGTGAAAGCGGTGCACATGCACGAGTTGGAGCACCCCATTGGCGCGCAAATTATTCTGGGCAACACCTATCATTTATACTTGCGGCCCGGCCTCGACGTGCTGCGCGAAGCGGGCGGCCTGCACGGCTTCAACGCCTGGCATAAACCCATGCTCACCGACAGCGGCGGGTACCAGGTATATTCGCTGGCCCACCGCCGCAAAATCAGGGAAGAGGGCGTTACGTTTCAGAGCCACATCGACGGCTCCAAACACACGTTTACACCCGAAGGCGTCATAGACATCCAGCGCACCATTGGGGCCGACATCATCATGGCCTTCGACGAGTGCACCCCATACCCCTGCGAGCGCAAGTACGCCGAGCAGTCGATGCACCTGACACACCGCTGGCTCCAACGCTGCGTCAGCCGTTTTGCGGAAACCGAACCTTTGTATGGGTACGAACAAACCTTGTTTCCCATTGTGCAGGGCAGCACCTACCCCGATCTGCGGCGTCAATCGGCCGAGTTCATTGCCGAACAGGGTTGTCCGGGCAACGCCATCGGAGGACTCAGTGTGGGCGAACCCGCGCCGGAAATGTATGAAATGACCGATTTGGTCACCAGCATATTGCCGGCCGACAAGCCGCGCTACCTCATGGGTGTGGGCACGCCGGAAAACCTGCTGGAGTGCATTGCGCTGGGCATTGACATGTTCGACTGTGTGCTGCCCACCCGCAACGCGCGTCACGGGCTGCTGTACACCGCCGAGGGCATAGTGAGCATACGGAACAACAAGTGGAAATCGGATTTCAGCCCCATAGACGCCCACAGCCCGGTGGATACCAGCCGGCGCCACAGCCGGGCTTACCTGCGGCATTTGTTCATCAATGATGAAATACTGGGCATGCAGCTGGCCACCTTGCAAAACCTGGGGTTTTTCCTTTGGTTGGTCAAAGAAGCGCGGCACCGGATAGTAGACGGCAGCTTCGGTGCCTGGAAACAAACCATGATGGGTAGCGTGGGGCAAAAATTGTAAGCTGCGCGTCGGAGTGCACGATTGTGTTTTGGCTGCGGAAAGCCTAATGCTATATTTGTCAATCGATTCATCGTGTACCAAACTCCGTATTCTGAAAAACGGCGTCTGGTTTACGGGAAAATTATCCATCATTCATTGAAAGCATGGGGCCTAAAAGCAGCGTTTTACGCCCTATTCGGCTCTTCCAAACGTTAAAGTCAAAATAGAGGGAAAAATGTTGCGTTCAGGATGCAACTCTTTCGGCCAAAAAATTTCAAATTTGCAGGTACAAAAGATTGTACTTCCTCGAAAATCCTATATTTGCACACTTTAACAACCAATGCAAGGATTTGCTCTATGATTCTTGCGCATTATTGTTCGCCGATTTGACACCCATCAACACTCAGTCTCCTTATCTGTCTATGAAAAATTTTACACAACGACTTCTGGCCCTGTCCCTGATTTTGATGACGGCAGTTGCGCTTCAGGCCCAGGACATCCACTTCTCGCAGTTCTACATGAGCCCGCTCAACCTCAACCCCGCGCTCACGGGTGTCATGAACTGCAACCACCGCATCACGGCCAACTACCGCAATCAATGGTCTTCCGTATTGAAGTCCAACGCCTATAACACGTACTCCGTGTCGTATGATCAGAAACTGCCCGTGGGCCGTTATGACTATTTCGGCGTGGGTGGCACGTTGTGGGGCGACAAGGCCGGCGCATCGGAGTTTGCTACCCTGCAAGCGCGCCTCTCAGGTTCGTATGCCAAAAAAATGGGCGGATACCGCCGCAAAGCGCACTACCTGTCGTTGGGTGCCGACCTCGGCGTGAGCCAGCGCAGCATCAACAGCGCCAACCTGCAGTGGCCCAGCCAGCACGATGGCAACGGTGGCTTTGATCCAAACCTCAACGGTGGCCTGATCGACGATCCGAACTTCCTGTTTGTCGACCTGTCTGCCGGTGCCTTGTGGTTCAGCGTGTTTGATGAGTACAACAACTTCTACTTTGGCGGCGCTTTCAGCCACTTGAACCGCGCTAACCAGTCGTTTGACCGCGATGTGAGCATTCCGCTGTACAGCAAGTTCACTTTCCACGCCGGTGGTGAGTTCCTGGTTGCCCGCAAATTTGGTCTTGTACCAGGCGTGGTTACTTTCTTCCAGGGCCCATCTTTCCAGGTGAATGCGGGCAACTCGTTCAAGTTTCTGTTGGGCAACAGCCGCCGCTACCAGCAAGCCTTCCAACTGGGTGCCTGGGCGCGTATTTCCAACCGCCTCGACGACGGCAAGCTGATGGACGCCTTGATCCTGAGCACCCGTTTTGACTACGAGAGCTTCTCGATTGGTTTCAGCTACGACATCAACACATCCGACCTGCGTGCGGCCTCCAACGGCAACGGCGCGTTTGAATTCTCGTTGATATACAAGATTTGCGGCCCAGAGCGTCGCGGTGTGTACTGCCCGAATTTCTAAAAATCGGCTCCACCGGATGAAAAAGATTTCCGTGCGCTTGTGTGCGTCGGAAATCTTTTTCATTTTTGTTTTTAATACCGTTAAAACCCATCCCAACTATGTTTGGCTCCAGTAAAAATACAGAAGAACCGAAAAAAGCGGTTACAACCGGCTCTACAAACGCCCTGAATGCCTTGGTGAAAGGCACCTCAATGGAAGGGGAACTCCGCTGCGAAAGCGACCTCCGCGTAGACGGAACGATTAAAGGAAAGCTGACTTGTCAGGCAAAAGTGATCATTGGCCCTACCGGCGTAGTGGAAGGCGAAATCCGCTGCGAAAACGCCGTGATAGAAGGTCGGTTTAAAGGCACCCTCACGGTGCGCGATTTGCTGAACGTGCGCGAAACCGCCGAAGTGGAAGGCGACATTTCCACCAACAAGCTGCTCGTGCAGAGCGGCGCCCGCTTCAACGTGAACTGTAAAATGGAAGTGGGCAACGCCAACGGACAGGGCAAATCCGCCGACGCGAAATCCAGCAGCCATGCCACGACCAACACCGCAAACGCCGGAGGAAAGGCGGAAAGCAGCAATTAAAGCCTTCGGCCGGTACAGCGGCATGGCTTTTCAGTTGTTTGGTGCCTGCCTCATCGGGGTATTTCTGGGGCGCTGGATAGACGCGCAGTTCCAATTGGCGAAACCCGTGTGGGCGGTGTTGCTTACGGTTTTGTTTATGTTGGCCGCCTTGTTTTCCATTTTCCGGCAGCTGCTGCGCGAAACCTGATCTGCTTATGCCGTATGC
>JBMOHO010000216.1:0-7112 GCA_049317805.1 Saprospiraceae bacterium | reverse complement strand
AGCGGTACGCTGCGCATGGATTCATCCGGATTGTTTTTATCTACTTTGGGTTGTTTGGTTTGTGGATCAATGGGCTCACGCAACCAAACAATTTTACCGTAGTATTTGGATCCGATTTTTTCAACCTTGACACGAGCCTTCCCATTGCTGGGCTCCCACAGTCCGATCAGTTGGTCGCCGTTATCCTGTGCGGTGGCCGTAGTCATCATAGTGGCCATGAGGCCGCAGAGCAGCCAAAGAGATTTCATGTACATGCTGTTTAGTGGTTAAGTGTAATTTGGAATTCGAAAATGCCCTTTAAGTGCAAATCCGGAAGCGTATCTTTTTTCACGTTGATGTCAGCTACAAAAGTCATGCTGGGCTGACGCAAAAAATCCGCGATGTTTTTTTGCTCCTGAGCGGTTTGCAAAACGAGCCCGGTTTGTCCTTCCGGCACGGGGTTTAAGACCCCCACTTTTTGCATATCGGCTTTTTCAGCAGCCAGGTGCAGGGTTATTTCACTCATTAAACTTGAATTCATGCTGTCAGGCAGCAATAGGGAAGCCTTTAAAAGTTTCGCCTCGCGCACATCTGCCATGCTTGCACCTTTGGATTGGAGCCATTGTTCGAGGGCTGGTTGATATTCCCCCTGGGCAGTATTGGAACCTTCCATCAGAGGGCCGGAAGCCAGAATTGAAACTTCTCCGGTAGTAAAAAGGAGTACTTCAGACGAAGAACAAGCGACTAAGCACAGCGCGAAAGGAAAAAGAAATAAGAATAATACTTTCATAATATGAGACTATGTTTTTTTTTGAACAGCAAAGCTACCATTTTGTTTTAAAACTTGTCCACACATTTATTCTTCACTCAAAGTGAGACGATCAATTTCGGATAACGATCTTTGTGACTGACCCCGCATTCGATACCTTTTTAACCACGGACACCTCCGGGACATGCCAGACCTTCACCCGATCTCTTTCAAGCTCCATCAAAAAGAACGATATAAGCATAAGGCTTCCTTTCACTCCAGCAACCGATACAGCACCTCGTGGTACTCTGCAAATTCGGGCAGGTTGTTGTGCCCCGCGCCTTTGATGGGGTGCAAATGGATGTTTTGCGGCTTCAGGGCGGCCAATTGGCGGCTGTGTCGGTAAGGAATGAGTACATCGGATGTCCCGTGCAGCAGGTGCACAGGACATTCTACTTTCTGGATAAACTGGTCGGTGCGGATGTGGTAGCGCAGCAGCCACCGGAGCGGCAACCAAAATGCGTAGAGGCGAATCTGGTGGTAAAACGAAAAATAAGGACTGTCCAACAGCAACAGGCGCGGGTGGTTCCAAGAGGCAATGCGCGCGGCCAATCCGCTGCCCAGGGAGCGTCCATAAAGCACAATGGATTGTTCGGGGTATTCGTTTTCCAGCCAGCGGTAGGCGTGTTGCAGGTCGCTGTACAAGATGCTCTCGCTGCGTTTGCCGCGGCTCTTGCCGAAGCCGCGGTAGTCGAGTATGAAAAAGTCGTAGCCTTTGCCCACAAAGTCTTTGGCAAACTTGCCCCAGCCTTTGATGCTGCGCGAGTTGCCTTTGATGTAGTATACCACGCCTTTGCTGTTGGGCACTTCAAAGAGGATGGCGTTTACCCGGCCCCCGTCCTCCATGTCAAAATCAATTTCCCGAAAAGGAAACGGGTATTTGTACAGGAACCAGTTGGGCAGGCGCTCCGGGCGGAAAAAGAAAAAGTCTTGCCCAAAGTAAAAAACCATACACAACACGATGTATGCTGCGGCGAGCCAATACAGGGTTTGGATGATCCAATAGGGCATGGGTGCTAAAGTGAAGCGCTAAGGTAAACAGCTTTGGGGAATGCTGTCTATGCGAGACACTGGGTGAACAAAGAGAGGGTTATGTTCGGCCGTGTGGTTGTATTTTAGGAAGTATTATAGTGCTTTTCCTACTGTTTTCGTGTCTTTGTGACACTTCCGCGGGGATTTCGCCCGTATTTTTCTCGATAAGCATCAATATGTTCATCCTCAATTTGACGTGCCTCTGCTTTTCCCCTAATACCGCGAATCAATATTTCGGCAAAGTATCGAATCCATCCAACAGCCCTGTTTAGGTAATCGACCTGCTCCCGCATCCTTTGGGAATATTCGTCCTTGCCAATTGGCTTGTGGCTAATGCCATATTTGAATATATCGCTTTCCTCCTTGTCATGGATAGCATAAAGGTGATGTTCTCTATCGTTTTTTCTTGAATTGCCGTGAAATCCCATGCGTACGGTTTTTTGTCATTCCATTTCTTCAGCCCATTCCGCTTGATTGTTGTATGTTTCAATCGGAAATGCCGGTGTGTAAGCATACTGCTTGCCCGTTTTTTGCTCGTATGCTTCAGACGGGATATACAACAATTCTTCGAATGTAAGGTCTTTGGGCATTTGAGCAGGATCATGCAATACTTTCTCGTACGCCTCTTTTCCATTGGCGACCACACAGCAGCGCGCGTACAAAAAGTTATCCACGGAGAAATACCGTTCAGGCGACCATGCATCTTCCCCAAGATGCAGGGCATACTTACGACCGTCTAGTGCATATAACTTTTCAGATAGCAGATCGGCAAATTCAAAAATATGCCGAACTGAACCCGATACAAGCCGGGCTATTGCAGGTTCGACCACGGCCTCGTCGTCTCCTGCTTTATTCCAATCAAGCAATGAAATGATTTCCCAGAAATGCGCCTCACTCAGCGGGGCTTTGTTTCTGTCTTGGTGCAATGCTACGCTTATTTCTGCCTCCGGATATTTCTCTTTAAGTTCTTCAATAACAGACTCATTCAGCGAGCGGAGCGGTATCTTGATTTCAGTTGTCATGCTTTTGCGTTTGGAATGATTATTAAATAACGCTGGCAGTATGTGAAACGGTTCACTTTCTGTTCGACCCCGGAGCTGTGACAGGGCCACAGCTCCGGACCAAAACGGCTTGTTTCGAGTGCCCGTACCATATACTTTGCAGCGAAGGTAAAACAATTTGGGCTTTATTCGACTTTCGGGAATGCCTTACATGCCCCTCCTCAGCGCTTCCGCATACGCATTGGGCAGCGGGCTCTCTTCCACCGCACGGGCAGCACGTTCCACATCGTATGCAAAACGAACAAATTCGACCTGTATGCTGTCGGCGCGGTGAACCGCAGTTTCTTCGTTCAAGTGGAGCAACACGTAACCGCCAAGGGGGTTGCCATCTTTGGGTTTGCCCACCGAGCCGATGTTGATGGCGTGGAAAAACCGGTCTTCGTGCGCCAGGATGCGGTGGTACGGCTTGTGCGTATGTCCAAAACAGAGCACATCGGCACCAGCGCCTTCGAGGATGCGCAACAGGCTCTTTTCCTCCCGGTCTTCAAACAGGTACTCGTTGACCTTGCGTGGACTGCCGTGCACCAGCATGACGGTCAGGGGTGCGCCGTCTTGCAACTCAAACTCTAAGCGAATGTGCCGAGGCAGCGTGCGCAGGTATTGCCGTTCATCGTCCGACACCCACTGGTTGGTGCAGGCAATGCTCACGGCACCATTCGCTTTTTCCTCGTCGGTTTTGTAGGTGCACCCGCAGTCGTCGCTGCTGCGCCCAATGCCGTAGTCATAATTGCCCGCGATGGTCGGAATGCCTCGGCGGCGGATTTCGCGGATCACTTCGTTGGGCCAGATGTTGTAGCCCACCAAGTCGCCCAAACAAAAAAAGGCGTCTGCATTGCGCGATTCCAGGTCTTCAAAAAAAGCCTCCAGCGCGGGCAGGTTGGCGTGGATGTCGGAAAAAAGGGCAATTTTCATGATGCCTCAACAGCAACCTGTACCGGGTTCACAACAAGTTTGTTTGGCGTCTGCAATAGGACGGAGAACACGCTCGCCGGGCTTCTGCGCAAACACCGTCACGCTGAAAATGCCCGTTCCGGAGGCGACAAACTGGCGCACCTCCTCGGCCGTCAAAAATTGCAGCAGCAATTCGTCGGGCAGCATAATGGGTTTTTGTTTTTGCACAGTGATGCCTTCAAAACCACTTTTTTCGATGAGCTGGAGGTAGGCATCGCGCTGAATGGCGCCCGATACGCAGCCCGCGTACAACTCTGCGCTGTGTTGCATGCCCTCAGGCAAATCGCCGACCACCACCACGTCAGAGATGCTGAAATGGCCGCCGGGCTTGAGCACCCGCATGATCTCGGAGAACACTTTTGCTTTGTTTGGTACCAGGTTCAACACACAATTGCTCACCACCACGTCTACTGTATTGTCGGCTACCGGCATGTCCTCAATGTCGCCCTGGCGGAATTCCACGTTGTTGTAGGCCAGGCGTTCCACCTTTTGTCGGGCAAGGTTGATCATGGCGGGCGTAAAGTCTATGCCGATGATTTTTCCATCCGGGCCAGCCTCTGAGCGGGCGATGAAGCAATCGTTGCCAGCGCCCGAACCCAGGTCAAGCACCGTATCACCCGGTCGAATTTGGGCAAATTCTGTGGGCAGGCCGCAGCCCAGGCCCAGGTCTGCGTCGGGGTTATATCCGCTGATGTCGGCATACGAGTCCACCATAATGTTGGTGGTACAAGGGGCTCCGACACCGCAGCAAGAAGCAGCGTTGTCTTCTTTGCTTTGTTCGGCAATTTGTGCGTATCGCTCGCGCACCATGTCTTTTACATCACTGATTTGTATCATGAGTGTTTTTTTTAAAAGTTAACAGCAGGTATTGTCCTGAACGTCCAAAAAATCGGTCAACAGGCTTCGAAAGTGCAACAAGGCCTCTTTGTTGATGCAGTAACACGATTTGGCACCTTCGACTGTGCCGGAAATCCAGCCAGCGTTTTTCAGCGCCTTCAAATGTTGGGAAACGGTGCTTTGCGCCAAGGGCAGCACATCTACAATTTCACCGCATACGCAGGATTTTCGACGCGCCAATTCCATCAGGATGGCCACCCGGGCCGGGTGCCCGAGGGCTTTGGCCAATTCGGCCAACTTGTTTTCGAGCTCCCCAAAAGAATCTGTTTTGGATGCGGGCATGCGTTCGTTTTTTATTCATCGCAAAAGTACGATGAATAAAAACAGCAAACAAGTATTTCATCGTATTTTTACGATAATTTTTTTGAGGAGGCCAGTTCAATCAGCGCATGTAGGCCCAGGCAGTGTCGTAGCGGCCTTTTGTTTCGCAGTGTTGGAGGAATGCAGCGTAGAAGGGATTGTTGCCGATGGTTGCGGAGTCTCCGATGACCACCAGGAGTTTTCGGGCGCGGGTCATGGCCACGTTCATGCGTCGGTAGTCTTGCAGGAACCCGATTTCGCCTTTGTTATTGGAGCGCACAAGGCTGATGTACACCACATCGCGTTCTTGTCCCTGGAACCCGTCGATGGTGCTCACGGTGAGGGCGCTGTCGGCCTCGTGGCTGTGGGGCAACACGTCGCTGATGTGTTTGCCGCTGCGCAGGAGGGGCGCCAGGCGCGCATCGTCGCGGATCATGGTTTCGATGTAATTGACTTGTTCGCGGTAGGGCGACAACAGGGCGAAGGAGGGCATGCCGGCTCCCGGATACTCATCCAGCACCTGCAACAGGTGTTCGCGCAGCAGCAGTGCTTCTTCGGGATTGCATCGGCTGTACCCGCCCTTGCGTTCTGCCGGATCAATGCGCACCATTTTTTCTTCAAAACCAGCGCCGGCCGTGTCGATAAACACCACCGGATCGAACAGGGTGAGCACCTCGCCGTCGGGCGACACCTTTGACAAACGGCGTTCTATCACGGTTTCATGCGCCACCAATGCGCCGCCATAAAAATACTGGTTGGAAAAATCCATAATGGCACCGTGCATGCGGTATTGCACGTGCAGCAGGCTCACCTGTTCCGGCAACAGCGGAATGGCGCGTTCGATGAGCGTGATGGAGAGGCCGGCGCGGGCAGCGTCGAGGCTTTTGACTGTCGGGGGCAGTTGGAAAGGGTCGCCAGCCAACACTACGCGGCTGCATTTGGCGATGGGTATCCAGCAGGCGGGTTCCAGGGCTTGTGCGGCTTCGTCTATGATGCAGGTGCGGAATTTCATGCGCTCCAGCAGCGGATGGGCGGCACCCACCAGGGTACAGGTGATGGCCTGGGCCGAGCTGAGCAGTTGGTCGACCAGCCGGTTTTCGAGTTGGTTGGCCCAGTCTTCCAGCTCGCGCGATTGGCGTTTGAGGTGCTGGCGTTCGCGGCGGTCTTCCTGGGTGAAGGTGCGTTTGTGTTTGCCGGCCTGGCGGCGGTATTCTGCAGCCTGGAGGCGCACTTTTTTGATGTTGCGTGTTTCGGGGTGCTCAGCGATGATGCCATCAAGGGTATGGCGGAGCACGCTTTCGTCTACGCGGCTCACGTTGCCGATGCGCACCACGTTTACGCCAGCGTCGGCCAGGCGCTCGGTGAGCAAGTCGGCGGCAGTGTTGCTGGGCGCGGCCACCAGTATGGTGTGTTCGTGTTTGGTGAGCAGTCGGATGGCCGCCACGAGGGTAGTCGTTTTGCCGGTGCCAGGCGGGCCGTGCACCACGTGCACATCGCGGTTGTCCAAAATGGCCATGACGGCCGCGTATTGGGAGGCGTTTAGCCCTTCGAGGGCCGGATCGGCCACCACGTCATTGAATTCTTTTGCCAGGCCCGATGGCTGGAGGCTGTGCAGGTAGTCGCTCGGATGGGCATCCGGGCGGGGGCTGAGCAGTTGGCGGAGTTCAGCGAGGCGGTTGCCGCGGGCATCCATGACCAATCGGATGGCCTTTTCCATTTCGAGGTAAGAGCGGTCGTCGAACAGCATTTCAACGCCGAGAAGGCCCTGGTCGACCCACTCGGGTACATCCTGGCTGTTGAGGATGACCTTCATGCGGTTTCGGTCAACAAAATTGACCACCCCGGTGGCATCGGGCTGGTCAAAAAGTTGATGGACTGGCCGGATCGAATGCGGTGGGGCTCGTTGAGTTTGGTGGTGCGTTCGAGGACTACGAAGGCACGGTCGCCCAGTGCAAAACCCGTTTGCAGCACTTTTACCGGATGCCAGCAGTATCCTTGTTCGACGCGGGCCGACAGGGGTTGTTGTTTGACGGCAGCAATGAACTGGCGAAGATCTTCCTCGCGCTCGGTCTTGAGCAAATCGA
>JBMOHO010000215.1:0-7119 GCA_049317805.1 Saprospiraceae bacterium | reverse complement strand
GCATTTGCCAGCCCCAGTTGTTCCAGGCTTCGTTGTTTTCGTTGTTGCCGCACCAGAGTGCTATGCAAGGAGGTTGCCGAAGCCGCTCAATCTGTTGGTCGGCTTCTTTAGAGGCGGTTTTCAGGAAACCGCCATTTCCGGGGTACATCGCGCAGGCGTACATAAAATCTTGCCATACGAGAATGCCTTTTGCGTCGCACAACTGGTAAAATAAGTCATCTTCGTAAATGCCACCACCCCACACCCGCAGCATGTTCATGTTGGCGTCGGCTGCAGCGTCAATCAGTTTGCGGTATTGCGCCGGCGTCACGCGGTCTTGAAACAAATCCTGCGGTATGTAATTGGCCCCTTTGGCAAAAACCGGTTTGCCATTGAGTTTGAAATAAAACGTGCGCCCGTCGCCATCCGGTTCATTCACCAATTCAATGGTGCGCAGCCCGAAGCGCAGGTCGGCGCTTTCAATGGTTTTTACCCCTGCCCTGATTTCAAAGTGGATGTCGTACAGGTATGGTTCACCCATGCCGCGACACCACCAGAGCCTCGGATTGTCAATGTCGAAGGTCATCGAGTCTTCGTGTATGCCCGCATACACATACCGATCCTCTATAATTTTAGCTTTTCCATTGCGGGTAATAAGCGTCACTTTGCCCTCATAATCCGTATTGTAGCGCACGTGTACCACCATCCGCGCGCGGGCGTCGGTCAGCTCGCGGGGCGTCACGTACACGTTTTCAATGAGCATGTCGTTCCACATGACCATTTCCGGCGCGTGCTGAATGCCGCAACCGACAAGGCGGGGCCCCCAGTCCCAACCATAGTGAAATTGGGCTTTGCGGGTCATGGTTCGGATGCCGCCCGGGAGTTCGTATCCGAGGGTTTCCCATTCGGTTTTGGCTTTTTGTACCGGACTCTCGAAGTAAACATGCAGGGTATTGACGCCTTTGTGGAGGTATTTTTTGACATCAACCTGCCAGGCACGAAACATGTTATCGGTTTCAGCCACCAGGCTGTCGTTGAGGTAAACCTGGGCGTATGTATCGAGGCCCTTCAGGGACATTTCCACGTGGCGGAACTGCAACATGGTTTCGGTTACCTCAAAAGTGGTTTGAAACTCCCAGTCTTCCTGTTCGATCCACTGCAGTTTGCTTTCGTTGTCGCGGTAGTAGGGGTCTTCAATCAGGCCGTGCTTCAACAAGGCCGTATGGGCGCTGACGGGTATAGACACTGGCAGCCACGTTCCTTTGTGGGCTTGCCGAAAGGTCCAGTTATCTTTGATCGCGAGGCGTTCCGGCACGTGCAGGGTTTGGGTGTGTATGGGCATGGCGGCGAGAACAAAGGCTAAGCAGGCAAAACGTTTGAGCATGGGTTGAGCGAAAAATGGGTCATTAGTAGCCATAAAGGTAAGTTGCCGCCGAGGTTTTATGGGTTTCGGCAGGTTGTGTGTACATTATTTTGCAATATTTTGTTAAAGATCGTGCATGTCATTTGGAAAGCGGGTAATTTTGTGTGAAAATTCGAACATTAGTTCAATCGCTGCCCCCAAAAAAACTTCCATTGAACACGACATGTCTGACAATGTAATTCGTTTGCCGCAAGTCGGCGATGTTGCACCAGGTTTTGAAGCTTTCAGCACGAAAGGGCGCATTCTTTTCCCACAGTTTTGTCGGAACAATTGGTGCATCCTGTTTGCGCATCCGGCCAATTTTACATCTGCCTGGCAAATGTATTCTGCATTCCTGACGCTCAAGGAGCGCTGGTTGAGCGAGCGCAACGCCAAGTTGATTGCCCTGAGCAGCGAATCGCTGCGCCCAAGCAATGCCTGGTCTGATAAAGCCCGGCGCTATTTGGGTATTTATTTGAAAACGCCGGTCATTGAGGACCTTGACTTCCGGATTTCCAACCTCTACGGCATCGCCTCTGGCCGCCGTCCAGTACAGGCTTTTGATCGGCTCGCGTTCATCATTGATCCGGCTGGCATCATCCGCATGATCATCAACCGCCCGCTGCACAACATCGAGTCGGCTATTTTACACATCCAACAGGAATTTGACCAACTCCAGCGCAACAGCCTCGCCGGGCGCGTGGACGCGAACATGGATGATCTGGTGCGCGAGCCCATACCGGAGGTGTCTGACCTGCCTGTGCCGCCAAATGTCTGGACGATGAAGCCCGCCTATTTTCGGCGCAATCGCTTGATATTGAATTGAAGTTGCTACAGAAGCCAACAACAAAAAAGCCGTCCGGAACCAGTCCGAACGGCTTTTTTTGTTGACTCACAAGGATTCGAACCCTGACAAACAGAACCAAAATCTGTAGTGCTACCGTTACACCATGAGTCAAAAAGGTGCTTTTTACAAATGCGGGGCAAAGGTATTGCTTTCCCTGCTTTCGCGCAAGTACTTTTTATTAAATGTGCACAAATCAGTTGGCTGCAGCTGCCGCAAGGGCTGCTTTTCTTTTGATGGCGCGCATTTTGCCGGGTTTCGGCCGGGTGTTGCCGTGCGAACCGCGGCGAATTTTACCCTTCTTAGAGCGGAAATCTCCTCTGCCCATGATGTATAGCGTCGTTATCAACCGGTGTTGAATGAAACCGGTCATGGTGATTGCAATTTTTGCGGCGCAAAGATACAAAGGGAGACATTGAAATGCAACATTTCCATGTCTCCCTTTGAAAAAGAGGCAAGGATTATTATTCCTTGTCGAAACGCAACTCCTGAATTTTAACGGCATCTCCCGTATCCTTCACGTAAATGTACACGCGGTAGTTGCCTGCCGTGGTGCTCAGGTTGCCAATGCAGTATTGATCGCTGCTTTCGCGGCTGGCACCTTGGTGTACCTGTTTAAAGCCGGAGGGTTTGTTGGTGTTGAAAAAAGCCTTCACCACATCTCCTGCCTTGGCTTTTGGGTATACTTTTTCTGTGCCCGCGATCGATACCTCTACGTTGTCGGCAAAATAATTACTCAGCGAAGCTACATCTCCGGCACCAATGGCGCGTTTGATGGCCTCTAAACCGGGGTTGCCCTGATCGGCCCAGGAAAAAAACGGGACGAAGAGCAAAATGAAGAGCATGTTTTTCATCGCTATCTGTTTGTGCAGTGACAAATGTAGTGGCTTGTCAGTCATATATAGACGAAAAGCTTTTGTACAGTAACTGACAAACCGCATGCTTTAGTGTTAAACCGGTGTTAAAACCACAAACCCGAGGCAGCGTTTTGGAGATTAAGGGCAACGCGGGCTTAGTTGTCCAAATCGTGCAAACGGTATTGAACAATTACCTGCTCCATTTCTGCTTCCAGATTTGACACGTCGGAGATGTCTTTGTCGCTTAAGCCCCGAATCCAGATGCGCCAGTCTTTACCGGCTTTTTGGCGCAGCGGCCCGTACCAGTCGCGGCTGCTCATGAACACGCTGAAATCGCGGAAACTTTCCCAGGCGGTGTCGTAACGCCGGTAACATTGTCCGTTTCCGGTGTACGTTTGGCCCTCCCAGTCGGCTGTGCAGCGCAGGGAAAAATAGTTGTTGGCGTGCAGCGCCGTTTCCCGTTGTCCGCTGAAGCTGTTGACATAGGCAAACCCGAGGCTCACCGCCGCCGGAACGCCGTACTTTTTGCGTTCGCTGACCGCAACAGGCGCAAAACGGCGCAAGAAAGCGGTGGCAGTGGCTTGTTCCACTTCGGGCATCGCCTGAAGCGTTTGGGCCGAACCCGGCAAAATACCCAACATGGATGCGCTCCCCGAAGTAACGGGCGGTTCATCCGTGAATTTTTCCACCCGCTTCGTGGCGGACGGGGACAGGCCGAAATGGCGAATGATCGCCAGCAAAAACAAGATAACCAAGGCTGTAGAAAACCAGTACGTTTTTACAAATTGCCAAATAGATGTGCGCATGATGTGTTGTGTTTTGAAGTGTTTTTGGCAGTGCAAATATAAAACAAATAGTTTTTAAAAACCAAATTATTTGTGTTTTATTTTTTTATAAACAGTATTGCTATAAATTGTTTTAAATTTGCAGGGGATTTGTTGCCCGTAAAACGATTTCATCATGACACTCGAACACGCCCGACTTGCGCTCAAAAAGTATTTTGGATACGATAGTTTCCGTCCCTTGCAGGCGGAAATCATCCAGGCAGTGTACGACGGCGCGGATACCCTGGTGCTGATGCCAACCGGTGGCGGGAAAAGCCTTTGTTTCCAACTGCCCGCCGTGACGCTGCCGGGCATTACCCTGGTGCTCAGCCCGCTCATTGCCCTGATGAAAGATCAGGTAGAGGGTTTACGCGCCAATGGCGTGTCGGCAGCGTTCATGAACAGCAGCCTGCCGCCCGGAGCGCTGCACCTTATAGAAGAACAGGCTTTAAGAGGCGAACTGAAACTGCTGTACGTAAGCCCCGAAAAATTAGTGTCCCAAAGTTTTCAACCGCTGCTCAAACGCCTCGACATCAGCCTATTGGCCATAGATGAGGCGCATTGTATTTCTGCGTGGGGGCACGACTTTCGGCCCGAATACACCCAGCTCCGGTTTCTGAAAGACCAGTTTCCCCACGTGCCGCTCATTGCCCTGACCGCCACGGCAGACAAGCTGACCCGCAAAGACATTGCCGACCAACTGCAACTGCATGATCCCCGCGTGTTTGTGGCTTCGTTCGACCGGCCCAACCTGTCGTTGCAGGTGCGCCCTGGCCAAGATCGTTACGGACAAATCATCCAGTTCCTGCACCCCCGCAAAGGCCAGTCTGGCATCATTTACTGCTTGTCGCGCCGATCTTGTGAAGAACTGGCCTTAAAATTGTGTCGCGACGGGCACCGCGCCGCGCCCTACCACGCCGAATTGCCCGCGCGACAACGCGCTCAGGCGCAGGAGGACTTCATCAACGACCGCACGCCGATTGTGTGCGCCACCATTGCATTTGGCATGGGCATCGACAAAAGCAATGTGCGGTTCATCATACACTACAACCTGCCCCGCAACCTGGAGGGCTACTACCAGGAAATAGGCCGGGCCGGGCGAGACGGGCTGCCGGCCGACACCTTATTGTTTTTCAGTTACGGCGACGTGACCACTTACCGGCAAATGATAGAGGAAGGCGAAGCGTCGGAAGCACAAAAGGCGCTCAAAACATCGAAACTGGAACGCATGTATCAGTTTGCCGAAGCGCCGGTGTGCCGGCGGGTGACGGTGCTCAATTACTTTGGCGAGTCGTACGAAGGACAATGCGGCAATTGCGATGTGTGCCATAACCCCCCACAGGTTTTTGACGGTGCCACCACAGCCCAAAAAGCGCTGTCGGCCATCTTGCGCTGCGGCGAAAAAGTGGGCATGCAAATGCTGGTAGACGTGTTGCGCGGCAGCGGCAGGCGAGAGATCCTGGAGCAGGGGTTTCACACCATCAAAACATACGGGGCGGGCAAAGAATACAGTTTTGACGACTGGATGTTTCTGGTATCGCAGATGTTGCACCATGGGCTCATAGAAATGGCTTACGACGACCGCGCGCGTTTGCGGGTAACAGAAGCCGGTAAAGCGGTGCTGTTTGAAAACAAACCTGTGCGTTTGGCGCTGCCGGTCAAAATGCAGAAACAGGACAAATCCGGCACAGCGCCACAAGCCGCACAGGGACAGCGCGACGGCCTGTTGAAGCGCCTGCATGAAGTCCGCCGCTCCCTGAGCCAGTCTCGAGGCGTACCGCCATACCTGATTTTCAGCGATGCCACCCTGGAGCTGATGGCTGATCGACGGCCAGCCTCTGACCGCGAGCTGCTGCTCATCAGCGGGGTGGGCGAGCGCAAACTCCAATTGTTTGGCGACGCTTTTCTGGGCGCGATTGTCTCGTTTGAATCCGACAAGAAAAAGGAGCAAAAACGGTAAGCCACCAGCAGAGGCTTGCTGTTTGAAGGGCGGGTAAATAAAAAAAAGTCGCGTCACACGTTTGTGCCGCGACTTTAATCCGTATCATCTCATAAGAAGTTCTTTAAACCGCTCCAGCCTTGCGTCGGAAGCCGTTTTTTTTCTTTCGGTGAATGCTGAGCTTCACCATAATTATTAAGCGTGGATTGAGATGGTAACTACCAGAAACAAAACCACAGGGCTCATTCGCCCTGTGGCCTTTGATGATATTTCCAAGAAGTGTGGTTCAAAGTGGTGTTGGTTTGTTTTTCTGTTGATGATGGTGCAAAGGTGGGGCTAATGCGCCCGGCGGCTTGTATCAGATGTTGTGGTTTTGTGATGCAGAAACAGCTCCTTCCGCGGGCATTGTTATGTTCTAATAATTTGATTTTTAATATAGTGTGACTGGCTAATGCATAAAAAGGCGGAACCCCGTGATGCTCGTTTGCACCACAGGATTCCGGCGTATAAATCTCATGAAAAAGGTCGAAGTTGGAAAATCTGGTTTGGGGGCTTTCCCGGGTGGCGCCGCGGCACTCGTTTGTGCCGCGGTGTTCCCGGATATAATCTCATGAAAAAGATTCGAATGCAGTGTGCGCTGTGTTTCCTGCGCTTTGATGATACAAAGGTCGGCCCTTGGCAGGCGCGCTCCCAGCCCTGTTATCGGCTATTGCTCACCCGGTGTTTATGCACGAAAAAGAGCCAATCAAGCAGTTATTCTTTTAACTATCAAGCATTTATTTCATATAAAAACGCCGCAAAACGATCAAAAAAGCATAGTTCTGTTCAGGTATGGGCAAAAAAAAACCGCGGCGCTCGTTTGCGCCGCGGCGGTTTCCCGTATATAATCTCATGAAAAGTCCAAATCTGGTGGTCAGTAACTTGCTTGGTTGCTATTGCGTTTCCGTTGCCCCTTATTGACAGTACAAAAGTGCAGCAAGCTTGCAGGGCCAAAAAGAACAAAAAAAGCCGTTTGTTGATTGAAAAAATGCTTATTTATTGAATAAAACAATCTAATTTATTGTTTATCAATGATATAATATTGTTAATCTGCTTGGTTTTGTTGAAAAAAAATAAAAAAATTTTTCTTTTTTTTAGAAAAAACTGCAAGCTGGCAGACGAAAAAAGACAAATAAAAAGGTGAATGGGTAAAGAACAGGCTCAAATGGTCGGTTTTTCGATTGACACCCAAAGATATGGGCCCTTTGAGGTATAGGCACAAAAAAAAACCGCGG
>JBMOHO010000214.1:0-7121 GCA_049317805.1 Saprospiraceae bacterium | reverse complement strand
TTTAATTCGGGGGTAAAAATAACGATGGTTCCTGCAAATAGTCCCTTCAAATGGATTAAGAAAAAAGGCTCATCCCGCGCAAGGTTTGTGGGCAAACGGCATCCAAAGCTTAAAAAACGCAACAAATGAGAATTGCCGCCTTATTCACCTGCTTTTTATTAGCCAATTGCACGGCCCAGGCCCAATACAACAAGCTCTGGATACCGGATACCCTGTCGGGTACCTCGTTTAATCTGGTGCTTAAAGACACTTTTGCCCAACTTCGTCCGGGCAACCAAACCATTACGGCTGGCGTAAACGGCGCATTTTGGGGCCCTACGTTGTTTATCAACAAAGGCGACACCGTGCACATGAACGTGTACAATAAACTGAACGATTCGACCACCATCCACTGGCACGGGTTCCACCTGCCTGCGGTCATGGACGGCGGCCCACACCAGGTCATCCCTCCGGCTACTTTATGGCAGCCGTACTGGAAAATCACCAACAACGCATCTACGTTCTGGTACCATCCGCACCTCCACGAAATGACGCAGGAGCATCTCACCAAGGGCATTGGAGGATTCATCATTGTGCGCGACTCGGTGGAAGCGGCTTTGCCCCTGCCCCGTACATACGGTGTAGACGACATCCCCATAGTGCTCACCAGCCGCCGGTACACCACAGGCAACCAGTTTGTGTACCAAAATTCTGCCTACGGAGACTACCTGCTCACCAATGGCACCTCGAGCGCAGAGGTAAGTTTACCCAAACAAGTGGTGCGCCTGCGGGTGTTGAACGCCGAAATTGAGCGCGCGTATAACCTGGGTTTCAGCGATAACCGCACGTTTTACGTCATTGGCAACGATGGCGGCCTGTTGAACGCGCCCGTGGCGGTCACCCGCCTGAAATTGGGTGTAGGCGAACGCGCAGAAATCCTGGTTGACCTCAGCGGAGCTGCCGTGGGCGCAAGCCTCGACCTGAAAGCCTACAACGCCGGCCAGGCATTCGGTTTTCCGGGCGCAGAACCCGGCACAACCGGTGAATTCGGCAGCTTGCTCAACAACAAAGACTTTACCGTGCTGCACATCAATGTGGCAACAGCCACAGCCAATCCGATTACAGCCGTACCCGCCAAGCTGGCCAACAATACGTACCTGACAGCCGCTGACGCCACCGTAAACCGTACCCTAACCATAAACGGTGGACAACCTGCGGGGAACCCATTTGTGTTTGACAACAAGATTTTTAATTTCAATACCATCAATCACAATGTTAAAGTCAATACGGTTGAAAAATGGACGGTGACCAACACCAATGTGTTTTCCCACTCCTTTCACATACACGACGTGCAATTCAAAATCCTGTCTCGGAGCACAGGCGCAGTTGGCGCTTATGAATCGGGATGGAAAGATGCGTTTTACATTGCCATCAACGAAACCGTTACATTTGTAGCGGAGTTCTCTGATTACGCCGACCCCATCCACCCGTTCATGTACCATTGCCACTTTTCGAACCACGAGGACGAGGGCATGATGGGCCAGTTTGTAGTGACTGGAACTACAGCAACCGGTGAACCGGGTCAGGAAGAAGTGTCATACAGCGTGTACCCCAATCCGGCGCAAGACCGGTTGTTTGTCCAACTGGCTGATCCGAATACGGAAGTGTACTACATCACCATTTTTAAAACCAACGGGAAAGCGGTGATGATGCTGCCGCAACCGGCGCTTGCGCAGGGCATCGACATCTCCTCGCTGGCCAAGGGCGTGTATGTGATCCAATTGATGGACAAACAGACCAAAACAGTACACACGCAGAAATTCGTAAAATTGTAATTGGCTATGCGCAACTTCCAACTGTTTACCTGTTTTTGTCTGCTGTACGCTGCTTGCGGGTTTACACAGGTTATGCCGTCGGTGGTTGTGCCCGATTTTAGCCTGCGCAATGCGTCAGACAACACCATGTTCTCCACGGCCGCCGACCAGGGGGTCAAGGGGTACATGGTGGTGTTTACGTGCAACCATTGTCCGTTTGCCAAATTATACACCCAGCGTTTCAACAATTTGCACGCCAGATACCGTGTACTCGGCGTGCCTTTATTGGCCATCAATTCAATGGATACGGTGGTGTACGAAGATGAAGTTTTTGAATTGATGCAGCAGAAAGCCCGGGCGGAAAACATAAAATACCCATATTTGCAGGATGCAGACCAGCGTGTAGGGCAAAGTTTTGACGCGCAACACACCCCGCAGGCTTACGTGATTTGGAAAGAGAAGGGGCAGTGGGTAGTCAAATACAGCGGCGCCATAGACGACAATGGCGAGCATCCGGAAAACGCTACACCGTTCATTGCGAATGCAGTAGACGAACTGCTGGCCGGCAAACAAGTGTCGAATCCGCAAACGCAATCGTTTGGCTGCCGGATTTTTTACAGGAACTGAAAAGTATATGAATGAAGAAACCCCTTTGGTGGACAAACGTTTTTTGATCCAAAAATTCCCTGGAAAAGGCGGGTGGAGCTACATGGATAGATTTGCCAAAGCACTTGCCAAAAGTTTTTTTCTTGAAAAATGTGTGCGTTTTTGTTATTTTATGAGTGACACGCAACCTACCCTGCGCTTTCTCCGTGTTGGATAATGAATTCGTGGATATAGAACCAATCATCGAAGGCTGTCGCCAACAAAAACGGGCAAGCCAGCACCAGCTGTATGTCCTGTTCTATCATTATGCCATGACCATTGCGCGGCGCTACACCGCTCAGGTAGAGACTGCGGAGGAGGTGGTAAACGACGCTTTTTTTAAGGTGTTTACCAAAATACATTTATATGCAGGCGACCAACCCTTTCGCTTCTGGTTGCGCCGAATCATCATCAACACATCCATTGACCGCCTGCGCAGCAGCCTGAACGCACCGGCCCCGGATGAACTTCAGCCTTGGCACGACGCCGAAACCGATACAGGCATCATCGAAGACCTTACCCGAGAACAGATTCTTCAACTACTCGATCAACTGCCGCCCGCTTACCGCGCGGTGTTCAACCTGTATGTAGTGGATCAGTACACGCATGATGAAATCGCAGTTTTGCTTGGTATACAACCCGGCACCTCTAAATCAAACCTTGCCCGCGCCCGCCAGCACCTGAAAACCATATTAGCCCAGGATTTTGAATTTTCGAAGCAACCATGAACGACTTTGACAAATATTTTGCCGACAAGCTCAACGAAGAAACCCGCTTTCCCAGGGTGGGCAAAAACTGGAATGCCCTTACCGGCCGCCTCGATGCCTATGCTGCCGGTGTAAGTACAGGCGCAGCCGCTTCTTCGGCCCTCCTGTGGAAGCTGGCAGCCTGCGGCCTGCTGGCGCTATCGGGTTATCTGGCCTGGGACAACCACAACATCCGCCTGGAAAACCAGGAATTGCAGGAAAAACTGGAGTTGGAAGTCGCAATGGACACCAGCCTGTCGCCTGAAGCAACAGTCGCTTCAACCGAACAACCGGCTACAACGTTCTCCGACGCACCCGGCGCGGACGACAACACATCCGGCCAAACAGGCCATGTAGGGCTTAGCCCTGCTCTCTGGCGCCAAAACGGAAGAACGGCATCTGACCAAGTACGTCCAGCGTTTGCTATCCCGGAGCAAATCAAATCTTCCTCCGATACTGTCCTTGCCGTTGTGTCGGATATAGACGCCATGCCCATGCCCGGGAGCGCCCCCACAGACACCACCCAGCATCATTTTTCGGCAGTCAATCCTTTGCCTGTGCTGCTGAACACCTTGATGGCCACGACAGACACACTCCCTTTGGCAACCATACCCACGGCGGCTACCACGCTTATTCAACCGCATCACGAACAACTGCGCCGTTTTCGAGTGGGGGTGCAGGTCATTGCCGGATTTGAACAGCCGCCCGCTGTTGCGTTGTCGGATTATCATGGTGTCGGGTTGAACGCAGCATACAGTCCGTTGAAAAACTTTTGGTTGACAGCGTCTGCCGACTGGATGAGTTATCAGGTGCAGTCCAAAGCGTATCTGCCCCGTAGATTTTACCACGGTGAGCAACCTAAAAAAACAGGACCCGATCACGAACTGTGGCAAATAGACGGTCAGACCAAACAACAACAATACAGCCTCGGCCTGCGCTATGTTGTGCCGCTTCGTTTTGCGCTGCGTCCGGCAGTACGCATTGCCCACAGTTGGGTGCGCGAAAATCCGGGTATTTTCAGCTTTGCATTTGAAGATAAACTCCATGGTGGTGGACCTGGTGGCCCGAATCACGGTGGCCCGGGGCCAAAAGAATATGTGGTGGAGATGCCTGAGCCCATTTGGAAAACGAACAACTGGCGCATGGGCGCATCTTTAGAGTACAACTTGCCGCGCTGGACAATCAGCCTTGGAGCCGACTATATCAGCAGTGGAAAGGTTTATTTTAATGCCGTTCAAACTTACGCGGGTTTGCAGTACAAGTTTTGACCATATTGGCATTTAGGGCACAAAAAATTGATATACAGTAGTTTATTAACGCCTTTCGCAAACGATTGGCGTTATTTTTTTGAAAGCGGCGCAACCCAGGCGACTGTTTACCCGTGCAGTGTATCATCAAGCATTTTTGCATTAAACTCACCATATTCAAATTTTAGTTAATGAACAAAATTCTGTTTTTCCCGGTATTGCTGACAATCATTGTCGCGTACTCCTGCCAAAAAGAAACACTGTCTACTGCAGAAGAAGTGTATGGCAACGTAGCCGTTTCAGAACGCGGTGACAGCACTTTCCACCACTGCGATTCTACACACAACGATTCGCTTGGTCATGGCCACCCACACCACCCGAACCATGATTCTATCCCACATCCGAATCATGATTCTATCCCACACCCGCCACATGATTCAATCCCGCATCCGAATCATGACTCTATCCCACACCCGCCGCATGACACCACAGGTAACCACCCCGGCGGTCATCACCCCGGCGGTCAAAACCCATTTGGCCATCATGGTGGTCCGCGCAAAGGCCGTCGCGGTTAATTTGTACAAACCGGGCCCGACTTGGCCGGGCTACACAACAGCCTATTGAAGTATTCCGTTGGTCGTCACTCCATGTTGGGTGACGACTTTTTTTTGTTACAGCGCCTGGAAAGACAGTATTACTTTTTTGTTAACCCTTTGAATAATGGTTGAATTTGGTTCAATTTTGTGCCTAAAAGCCAGGTAACGGCGCATAATCCGCAGTTTTTTTCAAACTAAACCAAGCATAACCGTGAATACATCAACTTTTTGCACCAAACAAAAGATTTCCGTAAGAAGGGGCGTGTTGCCGTGTTTGGCTACACTTGCAATGATCTTTTTTTGGGGGAACACCGCACAATCACAATCGGTTTGTCAAAGTCCAACTGTGCCGCCGCCGCCGGTGGACTCCACCCAGCTTTGGGCTGGTGCCGATAAAACCCTGTATGCCGTCGGAGAAACGATCACCTTCCGGATACAGTCAACTGTAGACGGGCCCTGCACGTATACCATCCAGGAAGATCGGTATTTGCCAATCTTAAAAACCGGCACGATTGACCTGGTTGCCAACGTGGAATCGACAGTGACTTTTGTGCTTGACCATCCCGGTTTTTTGATGTTTACGGTGCATCAAGGTGGACCCAATGTAGTAGCGGGGATTGGGGTAGACGCCTGTGACATAGAACCGATTGCGTATTGGCCCGATGATTTTGACCGTTTTTGGGACTCCCTGAAAACCGAACTGGCGGCCATACCCATCAATCCCCAGATCACGATGAACCCCGACTTAAGCAATGAAGCGCAGACAACCTATAAAATGGTGCTCGACAACATAGAAGGAAAAAAAGTATATGGCTGGATCAGCATACCCAATTGTCCCGGACCCTTCGGCGCCATACTTACGTTGCCTTCCTTTGGTTTGGGCCCAATAGGTGCCAGTAATTTCGACGCATTTGACGGCATCATCGGGGTTTCGATCAGCATACACGATTACGATTGCGAACAATTTGTACCGGCTGACCTTGCCTATGCCCCCAAGGATCATTTCTTCAACCGGCATACCAATTATTACAAAGCAGCCATTTTGGGCTGTCTTCGGGCCATTGACTACATTTTTACACGGCCTGAATTTGACGGGGTGCACATGGCGGTGACGGGGGTTAGCCAGGGTGGGGCATTGACGTTGATGGCTGCCGGCCTGGATGAGCGGGTAAAATACATCAGTCAGGGCGTGACGGCCCTGTGCAACCACGCGGCCTTTGCAACGGGCAAATCGAGCGGTTTCCCCTACTGGTTGCGCGAAGGATTGCAAATGGGCGGAGACGAGACAAAACTCATTGAAGAAACGGGCTATTATGACGCCGTGCATTTTGCCCGGAAATACAAAGGGCCATCATTTAATTTCGTGGGGTACAACGATGACATTTGCCCGCCAACTTCTGTTTTTGCGGCTTACAACATGATGCCGGGCAACAAATCCATGTTTCACAGCATCAACACCGGCCACGCCAACCCGCCCAATTACTGGCCTGACCGTTTGGCATTCTGGCTTTCACAAGGCATTCCGTATTCGAAGTTCTATGCAGGTTGCCCGCCTGTGCCGCCTGCCGACACCATTGCGCCGGATTCCGTCCAATCGTTCGTAATCAGCTATGCGGCAAAAGACAGCCTGGTTTTTACATTTAAAGCCACAGGCGACGACCTGAACGCTGGCACGGCGTATCGCTACGATATTCGGTACAGCGATGCGCCATTAAACGAGTTCAATTATTCCGATGCGACAGCCGTTGACGTCAACTTCTATCCTTTTTCCGCCGGAGAAGATCAGGCATATGTGCTGAGCGCACTCGATCCGGGGGTTACGTATTACCTGGGCATCAAAGCCATAGACGAAGCCGATAATGTAGGGCCGCTTGCGGTGTCCCAAGGCACTACCGTCCCTACCGTTGATGTACAGTCGCCGGCTTTTCAACGCATAAGGGTATACCCCAATCCGACGCGTTCGGTGCTGCACGTCAACCACGCAGAGGCTGTGGAGGACATCAAATGTTACAACATGTTGGGCGAACTGGTGCTCACGGAGCGGGTTGTTTCTCCGGATTTGTCGCTTGATGTATCCGGCATGCCTGTCGGTGT
>JBMOHO010000213.1:0-7138 GCA_049317805.1 Saprospiraceae bacterium | reverse complement strand
AGGCTTGTTTGAGCGTGCGCAGGTCGTCGGCCAGGGCAGTAATCGGCGTATTGCTGTGCATCTGGTATTGCAGGTCGTCGAGGCTGAGCTGGTAGTCCAGCTCCGCTTTTTTGAGCTCCAGTTCGGCATTGCTCAAGTCGAGCGACACCCGGTCGTAGTCGTTTTGGAGCAACACGCCGTTTTGGAATCGTTCTTTGCTGTTGTCGAAGTTTACCCGTTCGCGAGCGCGTTTTTGAGTGGCCAAAGCCACCTTTTCCTTTTGAAACAGGGCTGCATAGTAGGCTTCGGTAACGGCGTACCGCACGTCGATCCGGCGCTGCTCCAGGGTATTGCGTTGTTGTTCCAGCCCAACGGCGTTCAACTGCCGATCGACCTTTTTATTGGCATCAAAAATTTTCTGTTCGGCATTGAGCGATACGCTGTTTTGAAACGGCGTGCCAAAGGCCACCAGGCGCGTTTCGTCAGAGGGCGGATTGATGCCACTGAATTGTCCAATCGGAATGGCGCTTTGTTGCAGGATCGGGTTGTAGCGGAAGTCGCCGTTGGCTGTGAGTTGGGGCAGCCATGCGGCGCGAATCTTGGCGTCCTGACCCTCCGCAATGCGCATTTCCAGGGACTGTGCTTTCAGTTCGGCGCGGTTGGCCAGGGCTGTATCCAGGGCTTGCGCCAGCGTCAAAGGCGTGTTTTGCGCAGCAAGACCGGACAAAAACAGGCCACATACGGTGGTTACAAAGAGTTTTTTCATGGTTTTATATTTGGCGTTTACCGGAAAACTTCTGCCGGTTCGAGGGAATTAATTTTTCGGATGGCAAAATAACAACCGCCCAGGGCGATGAACAGGGTGAGGACAAAAAAGCCGATTTCCATCCACATCGGATAATTGAACAGGGTGCCCGCATTGGCAATGCCGCTTTTGAACCCTTGCACCATAAGGCGGCCGATGGCAAAACCAAAAATGGACAGGATGAACGCTTGCAACAGGATCAGCCGGGAAATATAGCCATTGGTGGCTCCGATGGCCTTGAGGGTGCCATAATCCTTGATGCGGTCTATGGCCGACGAGTACAGCGTGAGGCCGATGATGATGAAACCCGAAATGATGGCAAAACCGATGAGCGAGCCAAAAGAGGCGGCGATGGTGTTGGTGGCCAGCACGGTGGTGACGGTGCTGGTGGCAAATTCGTTGGCTTCCCAGGCGCGCACGTTGCTGATGTTGTTGTTTATGTCGGCGATCACCTGTTTGGGCTGAAAGCCTTGTTTCCAGCGCACCAGGAAAAATGTCGCTTCATTTTCGTTAAAATTGCCCAACGTACGCGCCCGTTCTATGGTGGTGAACGCGTAAGTGGCACCGCCAAATCCACGCACGCCTTTGGTTTGACCCGCATTGTACACTTTTTTGCCGTTGATCTCAAAATACGCACCAGGCTGTAGGCCTCCCAGCACTTTGACGTCGAAAAATTCGGTAAACACAGCGCCCTCGGGCAACATCTTCTGGTTGTCTACCGGAACCTGCCCCCAAGGTCCGCCCACAAAATCGGGGGCCTGCGAACCCACAAGCGTGATGCCACTGGTTTTGCCGTTTTCGAATTTGGCTGTGCCGTTGGACACCACCACCGGGTACACGGCGTCTACGCCGGGCAGACTCGATATCTGGCGGCCGATGCGCATGTCGAGGTTCGCCAGTGCGTTGGCATCCGTGGTCTTGGAGTCCACCACCCAGATGTATTCATTGTTGTTTTCCACCAGGCTCTTCATGGCGTCGGTCAGGAACAGGAAAATGCCCGCCTGCTGGCCCACCAGGAATATGGAAATGATGATGCCGGCCAAAGCGCCGAGCGACTTGGGCTTGTCGTACAGGATGAATCGAATAGCGGTGCTTAACATGCCTTATTTGGGTTGAACATCGATGAGGCATTCCACGCGGGCGCCAATGAGCACTTTGGATGGGTCGTCGAGCTGTACCCGCACCTCGCGCACCCGGCGGTCTTCCAGGTCGCCCGGATTGCTGGAAAACAGCGATTTTTTGCGCAAATACGGGGACGTAAGCACCACAGTGCCGGTAGTGAGTACGTTGGTTTTGCCCTGTGGGCGGATGGATGCCTTTTGGCCCACCATGATTTTGTCGGCAAACAGCTCGTCGATCTCTGTAAGGGCGATCACGGGGCCTTCGGGTGCAAACTCGCCAAAGGGCGTGCGGGCGTCGAGGTACTGGCCAGTACGGGCGTCCATAGACAGGATGACGCCGTTGGACGGCGCGGTCACCACTTTTTGGCCGTTGAGGGTTTGGTAGTAGCGCACGTCAGCGTCGAGCTCGCCGATGCGGGTTTGTTCTTGTTTGATGGTGGCTTCCTGGGCGCGGATTTGCTGCTGGAGGTCGGTCACCACGGCGCGGCTGTCGTCCAGCGCCTGTTGGGTCAGTGCTTTTCCGCCAAACAGCGCTTCGTTGCGCGTGAGGTCGTCCTGGGCTTTTTTCAACTTGACCTGGAGGAGGCGCAAGTTTTCGCGGGCGGTTTCCACGGCGGTTTTTTGGGTCGCCACTTTGGAGCCCGCCTGGGAGAGTTGGGCGTTTTCCACGCCGTTGTCGAGGGTCACTAAAATCTGGCCTTTTTTGACCGACTGGCCCACCTGTACGTGCACTTTGCGGATGAGCGCGCTTTGTTCAGCGGCCAATTGAACAATGCGTTCGGCTGGCTCAATGATGGCGATGCCCAGCACTTCGTTCACGTTCAGGTTGGCGGCTACGGGCGCTGGCGCTGGTGCCTGTTCTTGTTCTTTTTGCCCGCAGGATGCAGCAAACAGCAGCAGTCCAAGGGCGAATGGGAGGTGTTTCATGTGTGGATGGGTGGTTGGGTTTATATAGCACTGGCCGTTTCAGCTTCGCGGGCGATGCCGTTTTCCACCTCGATGATGCGGTGGGCGTATTGTTTGAGTCGAGGATCGTGGGTCACCACGGCGACCGACTTGCCCTGGTCGGCCAACAGGCGGAGTTCGTCCATGACGACGGCCACAGAGTTTTTGTCCAACGATGCCGTGGGTTCATCGCAAAGGATGAGTTTGGGGTTGGTGACTAAAGCGCGGGCGATGGCGACGCGCTGTTGCTGGCCGCCGGAAAGCTGTTTGGGCAGGTTTTTGCTCCTGTCGGTCATGCCTACCATGGCCAAGGCTGCGGCTGTGCGTTTGTTGCGATCGGCAGCGCCCACGCCCTGTAGTTTCAGGGGCATGGCCACGTTGTCGGCTGCGTTCAGTGGTGCCAGCAGGTTAAAACTTTGAAACACAAACCCGATGGTGTTGAGCCGCAGTTTGGACAAGGCCGATGTTTTCATTTTGTTCACGTGCTGGCCGTCTACCCACAAGTCGCCCTCACTGGGATAAATGACGCACCCCAACAGCGACAGCAGGGTGGTTTTGCCGCTGCCGGAAGGCCCGATGATGAGCGTGAGCTCGCCAAGCCGAAACTCGAGGGTGGTGGGCTGGAGCGCCACGATGGTCTGGTCGCCGGTTTGGTACGACTTGCTGGCCTTATCCAGCCTTGCGATGATTTCCTTCACGTTGGTTTCGTAGTAGATCGTTGGATGCAATACAATGCTATGTAAGGAAAACCGTTGTTCGAGCGTTTGGTTTAAAAAAAACAATGTTTTCGACAAAAAAAAAACTGAATAAAGATGTTATTTGTTTGTAAACAATGTAATATCTTTGCATAAAACAACAGCAGCAGCATGGTAAACACCCCAATGGTGGTCTTGATCAATACCTTCGCACGGTATTCGGTGGACAACCCTGACATGGACATCACCGATTTTTGCCTGCGCTATTTGAGCGAACAGGCCGCCGACATGGGCAAAAACGGCCTGGAGGAGTTCGAGGAGCCGTCGATGCCCCTTGCTACGCCCCCGGCCCCCCGGCAGGAGCGTACGCCAGCCGAAGCCGGGCATGCCGACCAATGGCCGAGCGACCACTCCTTGAACGGGTTGTTGGCCAAATTGGTCGGCCGATTGAACAAGTACGCCTATTTTTATACCAAAAAAGCGCTGCAGCCCCAGCATTTCAGCAGCATTGACGACATGGTGTACCTGCACGTGATCCGCATGCATGGCAATCCGCGCAAGAGCGACGTGATCCATGCGGTGGTGTCGGAATTTCCTTCGGGCATAGACATCATCAAGCGGCTGGTGAAAATGGGCTGGGTGACCGAGCAGCCCGACGCGGACGACAAGCGTTCCAAGCGCCTGACCATAACGCCTGCCGGCGTGGCGGTGCTGGAACAATCGTACCCGTTGCTCAACATCGCTGCCGAGATCGCGTACGGCACCCTGAGCAACGCCGAAAAACTGATGGTGGCCCGGCTCCTGCACCGGCTGGATGTGCACCATTGGGCGCATTACCGCGAAGCGCGGGGCATGGATGATATTGGGGAGATTGCGGGGTATTTTGGGGTGGGCATCTGAGTTTTGAGTTTTGAGTTGTGGGTTTTGAGTTTTGAGTTGTGAGTTTTGGGTTTTGAGTTTTGAGTTTTTGTTTGGTCGGATGTTTGTTGGGGGTGTATATTTGTGATTTGGTGTGGTATTTCTGCAACGCGCTAATGCTGCGGCAGACGGGAAGCAACCGTTGGATGAAACAATAAAAAAGTACAACATGATAAAAAAAATCGTAATTACAAATTTTTATAGTTTTGGGGAGGCCGTCATTCCGCTTCATCCTGAGACAAATATTTTGATTGGCATCAATGGATCAGGAAAGTCTAATTTTCTGAAAGCGATACGATTGTTGAAAGAAGGAGTTGATGGTGTTGGTCTTAAAAGACATATACTCGATAACCTGGGGGGGTTTGACAATATTTATTTTAAGGGCTACTCCAATGGAAATCCTACAAATAAGATATCAATCGAATATACGATTGATGGTAGTTCAATAACAGCAGGAAAATATGGCTTCAAATTCACAGAAGATGTTATCTACACAATTACATTAATAAAATCTCCTAGTTATCAAAACTACTATATTGTAGAAAAACTTGAAAGCAAACGTGGCTATTTATATCTTGATTTTAAAAATGGAGAAGGGGTTTTAAATGAAAAAGTTGAAGAAGGCCAAAAGCTCAAACAGAGCTTAATAAAGTATACAGACTTTGACCCACAAGAACTTGTACTTAAAGAAGTAAGTGATACTGACAGATACAATGCTATTACTACAATAAAAAAAGCAATTCGGGATATTTTTGTTTATGATTATTTTGACACTACCCCTAAGAGTAATATTAGGAAGCCAATGTTACCAACGTCAGAAAAACGACTTTTTCCCGATGGTACAAACCTTCCTCAGATATTGAATACGATTAAAATAAATTACAAAGCAAATTATAAAAAAATTGCTGATATGTTAAATGAAGTCAATCCTAATTTTTCCGGGTTTGACTTTAATTTTATTGGAGGTAATATTGAACTTATGCTGGAAGAGAAAGGGTTGAATAGTTCTGTTCATGTTTCAAACATATCAGATGGGACACTTCGGTACTTATGCCTACTCTCTATTCTGTTTAATCCTGACAGAGGTAGATTAGTATGTATTGACGAACCTGAAGTTGGGCTTCACCCTGACATGATTGTAAATATTGCAAATGCTATCAAAGAAGCTTCTGAAGAATCTACGCTCATTGTATCTACTCATTCCGATAATTTATTGAATTACTTCGAGGTAGAAAATTTGAAGGTTTTTGAGAAAAATGAATTCAATTCAAGTGAGATAAATTCATACACATCCGCACAGTTTGCAGAATGGTATGAAGAATTTTCAATTGGTCAAATGTGGAAACAAGGGGACTTTGGTGGGGTCAGGTATGGCAACTAAAAAGATTTTATTCATCGAAGGAGAACCAAATACACCAAATGGTGATTTACGCCAAGGTTTTGCTAAGCTTCTTGGGAAAAGAATAGAGGGCCAGTTGCCAAGGATAAACTTAGGTGGAGGCAAATCTCAAACTGTTCGAAAATTTTTAAAAAATAAATTTGAGGCTGATGCCTTTTTACTGTTGATTGACTTAGACCGGCCAGAAGAAGAAAAAGAGCAAGATATAAAAGACAATGATCTGTTTCCACAAAGGGAGAATGTATTTTACATGGTACTAGAGATGGAATCGTGGTTTTTATCTCAACCAGATGTTCTTGATGGTTTTTTTGGTGTGGATAATAAGCAGAAAAAAGTATCAGATAAATTATCAAAAAGAAAAATTACTGAAATTCCCGACCCTAAAGGCGAACTAAAAAAGGCAACAAAAGATTCGAAACGAGGTGAATATCATGAAATTAAGCATGCAGTAGAGTTGCTTAAACTAATAGATGCCAAACGATTAGAAGATACGTTTATTGATTTTAAAAATCTGATCGAACGACTTAAAGCATAATTCATCCATAATTGAACCAAAAAAATCATGAAACACTCAATCCCTCTTGGGTTATGCTTTCAAGGATAAAACCAATGTTGCCATCTGAACAAAACTTTCCCCATTGTTACCTGCGTAACTTCTCCCCCCGCTGCCTTCCTGCATCTTTGCACCATCAAATAACAAACACCGATGGAGCAATTCGAACAACAACGCCTGCAGGAACAACACAACGGCCAAAAAAACTGGTACCACTGGGGCCCATACCTCTCTGAACGCCAATGGGGTACCGTGCGCGAAGACTACTCGCCCCACGGCACCGCCTGGGACTATTTTCCGCACGACCACGCCCGCTCCAGGGTGTACCGCTGGGGCGAAGACGGCATCGCGGGCATCAGCGACCAGTGGCAGCGACTGTGTTTTGCCGTGGCCCTCTGGAACGGCAAAGACCCCATCCTCAAAGAGCGCCTGTTTGGCCTCACCGGCAGCGAGGGCAACCACGGAGAGGATGTCAAAGAGCTGTACTATTACCTCGACAACACGCCTACCCACAGCTACATGCGGCACCTGTACAAGTACCCGCAGGCCGAGTTCCCGTATGCCCCGTTGGTGCACGAAAATGCCCGCCGCAGCCGCCACGAGCCGGAGTTCGAAGTGGCCGATACCGGCGTTTTCCAGGATCAAAACTACTGGGACGTGTACACCGAGTACGCCAAGGCCGACACCGACGACTTGCTCATCCGCATATCCGTGCACAACCGC
>JBMOHO010000212.1:0-7213 GCA_049317805.1 Saprospiraceae bacterium | reverse complement strand
TCGGCTGCCGCCGCCGAAGCCTGTGCGGCAGCGGACTGGTCGGCCAGGGCCGCTACACTGGTTCAGGTTATTGAATAAACAACTCGTACGGCAGTTTGGCTTGTACACCTGCGCTGCGGCGTATGTCGCGGAGTTGGCGGTAAATCGGGTAGAGGTCGCCGAGTTCAGAACGGGCCATGCGCGACAGCACCGCGTCTTCGTCTTTTGAATCGCTGGTCAGCTCTTCCAGCAGGCGCTCGAAGCCTTTTTTGGTTTGCGGGTATTCGGTCACCCGGTACTTGTCAATTTTGGCCAAAGCGGCCGCTGATTGCAGCGCCCGATCGAGCCCGCCCAGTTCGTCTACCAGTCCCAGCTCCTTTGCTTTGGCACCTGGCCACACCCGGCCTTGTGCAATTTCATTAATCTGTTCAGGCGTTTTATCGCGTCCTTTAGCCACTTTTTGAAGGAAATCGGCGTAAATGCGGTCAATTTCCTGTTGAATCATGGCGTCTTCATCCTTGGAAAATGGAATAAACGGCGTACCAAATGCGGAGTGCTTGCCCGTGCGCACGGTATCGAACGTTACGCCAAGGTTCTCCCGCATGGTGCGGTCAAACATGGGGATCACGCCGAACACACCGATGGAGCCGGTAATGGTGTTGGGTTCTGCAAAAATACTGTCGGCCTGGCAGGCGATGTAATAACCGCCCGAAGCCGCCACGTCGCCCATGCTCACCACCACCGGGATGCCGGCTGCCTGGCAAAGCTGGACTTCGCGCAGGATGTTCTCGCTGGCCAGCACGCTGCCCCCGGGGGAGTTGATGCGCAATACGATGGCTTTAAACTTGTCGTCTTGCCGGATTTTGCGGAGGATTTTGACGTAATCGCCGTCGATGATTTCACCGGGCGACGCTTTTTTCCCGTCGCTGATGCCGCCTTCGGCGTATACAACGGCAATCTTGTCTTTGCTTTTAAAGTCGGTTTTTTTGACTTTGGCGCCAAAGTAATCGCCCACAGAAACCCGTTTGAGCTTGTCTTTTGCGCCCAAGCCCATGAGTTTTTTCATGGAAGCAAACGCTTCGTCTTCGTAGCAGATGCGGTCTACCAAACGGGAGCGCAAAGCGCCTTCGGCATTTCTGCCATCGAAGGCATCGGCGCTGAGGCGCAGGTCAGCTTCTGGAATATTCCGGCTGGCGGCGACGTCGCGCATGTAGATGTCGTTCAACGCATTGAGGTATTCGCGCACCTGCAGGCGGTTTTCTTCGCTCATTTTTTCGTAGCGCAGCGGCTCTGTGGCGCTTTTGAACTTGCCCGCGTAGAAAATCTTCATGTCTACGTCTAATTTATCCAGCATGCCTTTGTAATAGGCAATGGTGCTGGACAAACCCCGGAAGTCAACCGAACCAATGGGGTTGAGGAGCACCGTGTCGGCCACGGAAGCCATGTAATAGGCACCCTGAGAATACACCGGAGCATAGGCAACGATGAATTTGCCGCTCGATTTGAAATCAAGCAAGGCAGCCCGCAGCACAGACGCCGTGGCTTTGCCGGCAGGTACCGTCATGGCGTTGATGTAAATGCCTTTGATGTCGTTGTCGGATTTAGCCGTTTCAATGGCTTTTACCATGTCGGTGAGGCCCAGGACGTCTTTTTGTTTGACGTCAAAAGGATCCATCTCCAGGTTATTCGTTTTTTCGGGGATGGCGGCCTGTTCAAAGGTAAGGTCGAGTACCGAATTGGGTTCGATGCGCACTTTTTCGCTTTGGGAGGCGCTGCCGGCGATGCCTGCCAATGCACCGAAGCCGATAAAGGTCAGGAGTATAAGCGCAAGCGCTGTACCCAGACACGAAGCAAATAGAAACTTCCAGAATTGATTCATGGTGTGTATAAAATTGATATGCACAAATGAACGGTGTTGCGCGTGCAAGTTGGCCAATTTTAGATAAATGATCGGTTTTGAGAGATAGATGTCAAAAAATTGGGCATGCATCAACGCGCAATTCAAATACATCTCGCATATTTGCCATACCTGAATAGTATCTCATCCCGATGTATGAAAAAGTATTGTTTTTTAATAGCGCTGATGCTCGGCGGGCATCTCGCCTTTGGTCAATCCATGGAAATCACCAACGCCACTTCTCCCCCTTTTGACCCTCAAAACCTGATCAGTGCTGTATTTTTAGGCGATGGTGTTCAAATTAAAAACATCGCGTTCAGCGGTTCGGCCCAAAGTGTCGGGTATTTTGACAAAGGCCTCCCTTTTGTCGGCATCCAACGGGGCATTGTGATGACCACTGGCCTGGCCGTTTCGGCAAACACCACTACGGCCATTGGTGCCGATGCCAACGCGGGCGAATTTGCAGCGTCGCCCACCAACAGCGTTGCTTTTGACCCGAATCTGGCCAATTTAGCTGGCGGCTCCATCGCTGACGTGGCCATGTACGACATCACGTTTGTCCCTTCAGCCGATACCCTGCGCTTCGATTATGTGTTTGCCTCGGAGGAATATCCGGAATTCGCCTGCAGCCCCTTCAACGATGTGTTCGGCTTTTTTATTCAGGGGCCTGGCTATCCGACGCCCACCAATATTGCGCTGATTCCCGGGACCAGTTTGCCTGTAACCATCAATAACCTGCATCCTGAAAACCTGATTTCGACAGATTCTTGTCCGCCTTTGAATGCACAATTGTACCTCGACAGGCTGGCTACCTTTCCTTTTCCGCAACCGGTGTTCGACGGCATGACCACGGTGCTTACCGCCATCGCTGTGGTGCAGCCTTGTCAGGAATACCACATTAGATTGGCCATCGCCGACGTTTTGGATCAATCGCATGATTCCGGCGTGTTTCTGGCCGCCAAAAGTTTTGGCACCAACGCGCTTCAGGTAGACGTGCAAACCACAAGCCCGGAAGGCGTGTTGGCAGAAGGGTGTGCTTCCGGCACCCTCACATTTCGGTTGCACAATGCCGCCAGTGCCGCCTTTAACATCGACTATAACTTGTTTGGAAATACGACAAATGGCGTTGATTATCAAACTATTCCCGTCAATTTAAGCATTCCGCCAGGACAAACCCAGGTCAGCATCCCCCTTGTGGCTTTGACAGACGCGCTTGCTGAAGGCGAAGAATTTATTGGCATCGACGTGCGCCGCGACCCGTGTACCCGCGACACCTTCATCATCCGCATCCGTGAAAATCCGCTTGTGGCACCCGTGTTTCCGGCCGACTCCACCCTGTGCCAGCCCGCATCGGCGCTCACGCTTGACGCCACTGTAAACGTACCGCTGCCCGATCCACCGAGTTTTAGCAATACCCAGGACCTGCCGCTGTTGCCCGCCCATACACCGCTTTTTTCGAGCATCAACGTCAATGGCGTTTTTCCTAAAACACTCACCGCAAGCGCCCTCCGGTCTGTTTGTGTCAACCTGGAACACCCATGGATAGAAGACGTTGACCTGATGCTGGTTTCACCGGGCGGCCAATTTGTAGAACTCACTACGGACAACGGCCAGAACGGCGACAACTACACCAACACCTGCTTTACCCCGACAGCCACCACGCCCATCAATTTTCCGCTCCCCGCTGCGCCGGCCGCAGCAGCGCCTTTTACGGGCAATTGGATTCCAGAGGGCAATTTCTCTGATTTGTGGGACTACCCTGCCAACGGCGTCTGGCAATTGCGCCTGACAGACGACAGCACCGGGCAAGACGGAGTGCTGAAAGACTGGTCCATCACATTTGAACCATCGTACAGCATTCAGTACCAGTGGTCGCCCATCCACGGGCTCTCTTGCCCAAGCTGCCCGGTTACACAAGCTTTTCCCACCCAAACCACCCTGTATACGGTACAAATTGCCGATTCATATGGGTGTACATTGTCGGACTCCATCCGCATAGGCATGTTCAGCTTGTCCATTGATCCGGTAGCGGGTGTTTTGTGTTCTGGCGACAGTGTAGGCGTGCTGAATACGGTAGTTGATGGCGGAGCGCCCCCGTACAAATACGCATGGAACAACGGCAAAACCAGTTCGGTATTAACCGATGTGGTGGCGGGCACGTATGCGGTGACGGTTACAGACAACAGCGGTTGTACGGATTCAGCCTCGATCGTGTTTACCAATCCTTCACCACTGGAGGTTAACACCATTGTGCAAGACGCCAAGTGCGCGCTCAGTACCACAGGCAGCATCAAAGCCCTCGTCAGCGGCGGCGTTCAACCATATCAATATTTGTGGAACGACGCAGGCGCACAATCAGGGCCTACCGCTACCGGCCTGGGCATAGGCAATTACATGGTTGTGGTCAAAGACGCCAACGGATGCAGCGCACTGGCCACCGCTTTTGTCGGCGAACCCTTGCCAATGGTGCTGAACTTAGACCCCGATGAAAACAAATGCTCCGGATCTACCGACGGCAGTGTACAATCCACCATTCAGGGAGGCACTGCGCCTTTTCAGTATATTTGGAATACCGGGGCCAATACCAGCGACATCGATTCCATCGGAGAAGGTTCCTATACCTTAACGGTTACCGATGCCAACAACTGCACCGTGTCGGCCACGGCCACCATCACGGCGCTTAACCCGATTTTGCTGCAAACAACGGTTACCAATGTGCTGTGTTACGGAGACACGACGGGCAGCATTGCGCTGACTGTAAATGGCGGTGCCGGCGGATACACCATCCAATGGACCGGCCCGGGAGGCGCTACCCTGAACGGAGCAGTGTTGAACAATTTATCCGCAGGAGCATACTCATACAGGCTGGTTGATGCCGTTGGCTGTTCCCTTTCAGACACCATCATACTCCAACAACCCGGCACCCCACTCCTGAGCGATCTGCCCCTCCAGGCCGATACGCTGTGTTTTGGGGCGCAAAACGGGGTTTTGCAAGCAAACATCAGTGGTGGCGTTTCACCATATGCTTACCTTTGGAATACGGGCAACGTCGGCCCCATCATTGAAAACCTCGGCCCGGGAACCTACCAACTGACGGTAGTAGACGCCAATGGATGCAAGCTGTTGGATACTGCCGCCATTATACAAAAAGGCCAAATGCGGGCCGACTTGGAGGCGCAAGATGCCACCTGTTTCTACCAGCGCGACGGGCGAGCCGGCGTAGTAGCCGTATTTTATGGCCAGACGCCTATACCGCTCCAACAACTGTACTTCTCGTGGAACACGCAACCGATACAAACCGGCGCTCAAGCCATTGGGATATTGGGTGGTCAAACCCTCAGGGTTACGGTGACCGACGCCGGCGGCTGTTCGACGACCAACTTCATTGCTGTAGGTCGGCCCGAAGCCATCGTTGTTTCTGTAGTCGACTTGCGCTCCGTTAGTTGTCCGGGCGACAACGACGGCAGCGTGGTTGTCCATAGCGCCGGGGGCATGGCACCTTATCAGTACAGCTGGTCTCCTCAGCCTTCCATGGTGATGGATTCGCTTGCTGTGGGTTTGCGTGCGGGACAATACAGCGTCGTATCTACCGACATGCGCGGCTGCACCGCCTCATTGCCCATTGAGATGCCTGAACCGGACAAACTGAAGGCTGACATTGCGGTATTTGATGTGTCTTGTTATGGCGACAGCAGCGGCATCCTGCTGGCATCGCCAAAAGGCGGCTCCAAGCCTTACTTTTTCCAGTGGAGCAATGGGAGCAACCAACCAGGCGCCGATAATCTGCCAGCCGGAACGCATGTGCTGACGCTGAGCGACAGCCGTGGCTGCATCCTGGTGGACTCCGTGTTGGTATCCCAACCCCTGGCGGCTTTGGAGGCCATCATCAGCACCATTATGCCTACATGTCACGGGGCCAAAAACGGCAGCCTCCAGATTCAAGCCAGCGGAGGCTCTCCACCTTACGCCTACGCCTTGAACGACAAACCGTTTAACGGATCGCCTTTGCAAATTGGATTGGGCGCAGGCGATTACGCGCCCAACATTATGGATGACAAGGGTTGCTTGCTGGAACTTCCGGTCGTCAGGCTGGCACAACCCGATCCATTGGCAGTAGAACTCGGGCCAAACCTTAGCATTGTGTTGGGACGCGACACCCAGTTGTTTGCCCAGGTGTTGAACAACCGCGGACCAGTATACTTTGATTGGAGCGCTGAAGATGAACCCTGGCTTAGTTGTTTGGACTGCCCCGACCCCTTGGTGCAAAACCTGGAATACGAGCGTTATTTCACCCTTGAAGCATCAGACAGCGCCGGATGCACAGCCGAAGACCAGGTGCGCATACAGGTGCTGAAACCCAGAAAAGTGTTTGTACCCACCGGATTTAGTCCCAATGGCGACAACAACAACGACCTGCTCCTGCTGCACGGGCAGTCGAACACCAAGGTCTTGTCGTTTGCCGTGTACGACCGCTGGGGCGAACAGGTTTTTGCCTCGGGCCATTTTTTTCTCAATGATCCAGCAGCCGGTTGGGACGGGCAATTTCAGGGAAAACCCTGCGATCCCGGCGTTTTCGTGTGGGTGCTGGAAGTGGAATACAGCGACGGGGTCAAAGACATTTACAAGGGAAACACCACTTTAGTGCGGTAATTGGGAGGCGGAGTGCGCGAAGGTAGTTACGATCTGTCATCTTATTATTCATGTTGGGCCCTTACAGGGCCCCACTTGCTCATGTTTGGCCTTTATTCATGTTGGGCCCTTACAGGGCCCCACTTGCTCATGGTTAGCCCTGTAAGTACCCTTTATTCATGTTGGGCCCTTACAGGGCCCTTTTTTTGTTGGGCGCATTATGGGCAGCACTTGCTACTTTTGAGGCGTTAAAGGTATTTCATTATCTCAACACAAATCACCAGATAAACAAATCACCAAATAAACAAACAAACAATGCTCCACTCCACCACCTCTACCCTCGACGGCTGCACCATTACCCAATATCATGGCGTGGTCTTTGGCGAAACCATCATTGGTGCCAACATCATCAAAGATTTTTTCGCCGGTATCCGCGACATCGTGGGTGGGCGCTCCGGCTCATACGAAAAAGTGATCCGCGAAGCCCGTGACATCGCCTTATTTGAAATGACTGCCGAAGCCAATCGCCTGGGCGCCAACGCCGTTGTTGGAATTGATTTTGACTATGAAACACTGGGTCAGTCCAATGGCATGATCATGGTCATCGCCACCGGCACGGCCGTGACCTACCAAAAATAAACCTCCCTTACCCTCCCCTCCTCTGTGGTCAAAAGAAACCGCCGAAGGCGGAAAAAACCTCCCTTAACC
>JBMOHO010000211.1:0-7219 GCA_049317805.1 Saprospiraceae bacterium | reverse complement strand
CTTCAACTAATAAACACATACATGCGATTTCTCCTTCTCCTTTCCTTTTGTTTAACGGGCACGCTAATGATGGCCCAGACCGTCCAGCTCAAAAATGCAGTGGACAGCGCCAGCTACGCATATGGGGTGGCCATTGGCAACACATTGCAGCGGCAAATGCCCGCCGAAATCAATAAAACACTGATGCTGAACGCCATGCGCGACGCATTGGATGGTAAACCAACCATGTTCGACATGGAAACAGCGCAGGCTGTTTTCGGCGATTACATGAAAAAACAACAATCAATGGAAGCTGAAAAAGGCATGAAGGAAGGCAAGACTTTCCTCGACGCAAACCAAAAACGCCCTGAGGTGAAAACCACCGCCAGCGGCCTCCAGTACGAAGTTTTGCGCAAAGGCCCGGGCGGCCCGTCGCCCGCAGCCACCGATAAGGTAACCGTGCATTACCACGGCACCAACATCGACGGTTCGGTGTTCGACAGCAGCGTAGACCGCGGCAGCCCGGCCACTTTTGGCCTCAACCAGGTCATCAAAGGCTGGACAGAAGGGCTGCAACTGATGCAGGTGGGCGACAAGTACAAGTTTTACCTGCCCGCCGACCTGGCTTACGGCGAGCGTTCGCCCAGCCCGAAGATCAAGGCTTATGCTGCTTTGATTTTTGAGGTGGAGCTGATCTCGATCGAAGGGAAATAAACACAAATGCTCTCCGACAAACTCCCCATCCGCTGGGCAACTCGCTTCGTCATCGGGTATATGGTGCTCGCTTTTATGTGGTGGGCTATTCAGTTGTGGCGGGAGAATGACCGGTCTTTTGACCTCGGCGTCAATTTGCTGGGGCATCAACTTGGGGTATCTGGTGGCAAACTCGATGAAGCTGCTCTGCGCCAACACGACGCGTATATTATATTGAAGAAGCGATGGGAAAAAAACAGGCGGATGGTGTTTGCCGAAGGCCTGTTTTTTACCCTTTGCCTCGCATTTGGGCTGTATGTCATCAACCGAAGCGTGAACCGTGAAGTGTCGCTGGCACGCCAACGCCGCAACTTCATGTTGAGCATCACGCACGAACTCAAATCGCCCATCGCGGCGCTGCGTTTAGCCATGGAAACCATGGTTAAGCGAGACCTCACCAAACCACAATACGAACAATTGAGCCGAAATGGCCTGCGCGATGCCGCCCGCCTGCAGGCCCTGGTGGAAGATTTGCTCCTGGCGGCTCGCCTGGAAGACAACTGGACGCCCCTGCACGAACCCGTTGACCTGAAAGCGTTGTCGGAAGACGTGATCCGAACCATGCATACTCGGTTTCCGCACGCCCGCATTCACCTGGACGTGCCCGCCGCCCTCAGTCCGGTTTCGCTTGATAAAGCCGGAGTGACCTCCATGATTCAAAACCTGCTGGAAAACGCGGTCAAATATTCGCCCGAAGGCAATCCGGTTGAACTCCGCATTGAGCAGCACGGCAAAAAACTCCAGATTGTGGTGGCCGATCAGGGTTACGGCATCCCCGACACGGAAAAACAGTCGGTTTTTGAAAAATTTTACCGCATTGGCAACGAAGAAACCCGGCAGGCCATAGGTACGGGTCTGGGGCTGTACATCGTCAGGCAAGTGGTGCATGCGCACGGCGGACGCATCAGTTTGTCGGATAATAAACCACAGGGAACGGTTTTTACGCTTGAGTTGTAGCCTTTACGGGTTGTTTTATCCAGGATTTGTATGAAAAAAGAATTTGACCATACCATTTTGTTGCTCACGCCGCTGTACGGCGAAGGGGAGGCGCAGAGTGTGGTCCGCATCCTGTTTGAAGACGTATTTGGCATGAAAAAAAATGCTGAACGCGTGCTGAAACCCGAAGAGCGTATGCTTTTAGACGACTTGTCGGCGCGGCTGTTGAACAGCGAACCCCTACAGTACGTATTGGGCCAGGCCGATTTTTTCGGCATGAAACTGCACGTATCACCGGCTGTGCTCATACCCCGACAAGAAACAGAGGAACTGGTGGCCTGGGGCATCACCTGCCTGAAAACGATGCACCTGGAACAGCCCCGCGTGCTGGATGTGGGCACTGGCAGCGGTTGCATCGCGCTGGCCATCAAAAAACATTTGCCCCATGCCCTGGTGACCGCCCTTGATGTGTCGGCTGAGGCCCTGGAAGTGGCGCGTCAAAACAGCCTGGATACGGGTTTGCAAGTGGATTTTTTACAAGCAGACGTGTTGGACAACGGGCAGTGGCCACTGGGTCCGTTTGACCTGATCGTGAGCAATCCGCCGTATGTGACGCCCTCCGAAACATCCGTGATGTCGGCCTGGGTACAAGGTCGGGAGCCTGATCTGGCGTTGTATGTTCCGGAAGACGATCCGATGTTGTTTTACCGGGCATTGGCCGATATGGGAAATCGTTTGTTGGCACCAGACAGGGCCTTGCTCGCAGAGGTCAACGAATTCCGGGCAAACGCCGTTCAGCAGTTGTGGTCAACACAAGGATACGTCGATGTGCAGTGCAAAACCGATATTTCAGGAGCCAAACGCATGGTTTACGGGGCTTTTTCGGGTTTAGCCTTAAAAAAATGACGGCTTTATGCTAAATACAATTCTTTATGGCGTGGGCTTTGCGGGATAAAACGACCTTTGTATTTGGTAATCCGTATTCGTCTCCCTAAGCCGGTTCATTTTCTACACCTGAACCAAAGCCATTACATCATGAAAATTCCATTTGGCCTGCATGTCTACATGGCCTTCCTTAGTATTTTAATCTGTCAAACCCCTGTTTTTTCCCAGCAAGTACCACAGAACAACGGTGCGGCTTCATTGCTGCAGAAAGCCGGTACGCCCGAGTCGGGCATGGCTTTCACGTTGAGTCCTTCAACCTTGACGGTAGGACCGGCGGCCGGGTTTTCCACTTTTTTGCTGAGCAGCAATTGCAATGCCTGGACGATCAGCTGGGCGCCAAGCTGGCTCACCGTGACCCCCAGCAGCGGAAGCAACAACGCCACCATAACCCTCCAATACCAGCAGAACCTGACCCCCAATCCGCGTACGGCCGTGCTGACGGTCACCGGGTGCAACATGACGGCTACGTTTACCCTCACCCAAAACGGCACCGGTCCGGCTTGTCCTACGCCCACCAACCTCACCGCCACATACATCCATTATTCGGTTTTTTCCCTGAAATGGGACAGCATGCCTGCGGCCTTGCGCTACCAAACCCGTGCGCGCCTGGCTGGCTCCAACACCTGGCTCACCGGCAACTGGGGTACGGTCAACAAAGCCGATTGGTTCAACGTGTTGCCTAATGCCCTGTATGAATGCCAGGTGCGCGACTCCTGTGCAAGCGGCCTGGGTGCCTGGTCGTCTACGTATACCCTCAATACCCTTGGTGCCAGTGACCCGTACTGCTATTCTTTCGGTACGTCTACCACAGAGTGGATCAACGTGGTGCAATACGGCACCGTAAACAATGTTTCGGGAAACAACCTCGGGTACCGAAACTACACCAACCTGAGCGCCAATGTGGAACAGGGACAAAGTTTCCCCCTGAACATCACCCCGGGTACCAACAACGGAACCCACAGCGTCAACTGGCGCATCTGGATAGACCTGAACAAAGACAACGATTTCCTCGACGCCAATGAAGCCTTAGTTACTACCCCTGGAAACGACCAGACGACCCTCAGCGTGGCCGTGCCCATTCCGCTTACCGCCGCGCTCGGCCCTACCCGCATGCGCATCATGATGGGCCCCAGCAACATCATGGGCCCTTGCAACCTCGGCAACGGATTTTGGGATGTGGAAGATTATACCGTCAACATCACCACCGCCACCACGCTCAACGTCAACCCGGACACCTTCACGGTAAATGCCTCCGCCGGTGTGGCCACCATGAACATCAGCAGCAACTGCTCGTCCTGGACCATCGCCAATTTGCCATCGTGGATAACCGCCAATCCATCCAGCGGCAACGGCAGCATTTCAGTGTCGCTGAATTACCAGCAAAACAACTCCGTGAACCCGCGCAGCGTCACTTTCGACGTGGTGGGTTGCAACATTTCGAGGAAAGTGACCGTATTTCAGTCGGGTTCTTCACCCGTCATTACGGTGTCGCCTTCTACGTTTACCCTGCCCACTGCCAGCGGATGGTCTGTATTCAATGTGCAAAGCAATTGTTCCAGCTGGACCATCACGGGCGCGCCGGCGTGGCTGACCCTCACGCCTTCGTCGGGGGCCAACAACGGCACCATTGTGATGCAATACCTGCAAAATACCGGACCTGCGCGGAGTGCAACCCTCACGGTATCGGGTTGCAACATCAACAAAACCATTACCGTTACGCAAGCCGGCGTCGTCCCAACGCTGTCGGTGAGCACCACAGGCCTTAGTTTTACAGAAGAGTCTGGCAACAGCGGTTTTTCCATTACCACCAACTGCGCCAACTGGACCATCACCGGCGCACCCGCCTGGGTAAACCTCTCTGCCACGAGCGGCGGCAACAACGCGACCATTTCCCTGAGCTACACGGCCAATACATCGCCCGTTATTCGATACGGTACGCTGACCATCAGCGGTTGCAACCTGACGCAAACCATTCAGTTGTCGCAAAACGCAGCGCCATTGGTGCTGAACGCCGCGCCGAACTCCTTGAACGTAGGCTCCGACGCCGGTACGTTTTCCTTCGGTTTGCAAAGCAATTGTCCGGCCTGGACCATCAGCGGCGCACCCGCCTGGCTTACCGTGACCCCCGCCACAGGCGGCCAAAACGGCAACATTGTGCTGCTTTGTGAACAAAATGCCGAAGCCATACCGCGTTCCGCTACCCTCACCATCAACGCTTGTGGCGGCGTGCAAACCTTTGTATTGAACCAAAGTGGAGCACCCATTTCGCTTACGGTTGCTCCTTCCGCTTTGGACTTTGCAGCGGCGGGCGATACACAGTTGCTCAACCTTAACGTAAACTGTGGCTGGATCGTCGCTTCGGCGCCAGCCTGGATAGCCGTGACTCCGGTGGCAGGTGCCGGTTCGGAAGTGTTGACGGTCACTGCTGTGCCCAATACCGATTTTGACCCGCGCTACGATACCCTGGTGCTGAGCGCCTGCAACGGATTGGCCACACAAAATATTCCGCTCGTGCAGGCGGGCATCATGCCGCCTCCACAACCGTGGATCGTAGACTCCACCAGCGAAAACCACACCATCATCGTGCCATTGGACATCAGCGCCGATTTCCTGGGCAACCCGCTGGAAAACGGCGACCGCATCGGGGTGTTTTACGATTCCCTCGGCGTGTTGCGCTGCGCAGGTTATATGGTCTGGAACGGCGCAACCACCGCGTTTACCGTTTATGGCAACGACGCCAACGCTCCTGCGGAAAATGGTTTTCAGTTCAACGAAGTGTTTAACCTGCGCATCTGGCGCAACAACTCCAACCAGGTGCTCGATGCCCTGGCCACGTTTAAGCCGGTGGGTACGGGCGGCATCGTGTCGCACACCGACCGCTACGCCGCCGACGGCATCAGCATGCTCGCTTCGGTGTCGGCCATCACCAGCGTGAGCAACACCATAACGCTCTCGTCGGGCTGGAACCTCATTTCCAGCCACGTGGTGCCCAAAACGCCGGACATGCTCCAGGTATTCAACGCCATATCCGACAGCGTCATCATCGTGAAAAACGACCTGGGTACCAGCACCATTCCGTCGTTGTTCCTCAACAACATCGGCAATTGGGACGTCAAGGAAGGCTATCAGGTGAAAACCCAAAACGCGGTGTCGCTCCAAATCCTCGGCGATAAAGTGGCGCCCCAGAACCTGCCCATTCCCTTGCAGCCGGGCTGGCAGATCATTGCCTACCTGCGCGACAAGCCCCAGGACGCTGCCGAGGTGTTTGCCGGCGTGCTGAACGACATTGAAATTGTGAAAGACAATGCGGGCAAGAGTTTCATCCCGCAGTTCAACATCAACACCATCGGCCTGATGTACCCGGGCCGGGGATACAAGGTAAAGGCCATTGGGGCCACCGCGCTCACCTACGCCGCCAATTTCACGGGCAGCAGCACCGATGCGCGTCCTGAAAATGCCGTGCTGCTCCAGCATTTTATGCTCGACAGCCTGAATACGGGCAACAACGCGACCCTGGTGATTCCGGCAGCCGTGGCGGCTACGGTGCTGTCTGTTGGCGATGAAGTGGGCGTATTCACTCCCGGCGGTGCCCTCTGTGGCGCAGCCATCTTTGCCGGTTCAAACCTCGCCGTCACCGTTTGGGGCGACGATGCCACCACCCAGGATGTGCAGGAGGGCATGTTGCCCGGCGAAGCCTACCAGATACACGCCTGGAAAGCCGCCAACCAATTAGAATACACCACTGCCGCTACTTACAACGGCTCAGACGGCTTGTACCAGACAGACGACCTGGAGGTACTGGCAACCTGGCAACTGCTCAGCACCGGCATTGACGACGAGGCAGACCACTGCGACCTTACGGTTTACCCCAATCCGGCAACCGATTACTTCGTGCTCAACCTCGATTGTGCGCAAGAAACCGCTGCACGCATCGAACTGCTGCACATAGACGGACGCCTGATCAGCGTTTGGGAAAACAACCTGAATGCCGGCAAGCAGGGTTTACGCTTTCCCTTGAACAAACAATGTTCTGCCGGATCGTACGTGTTGCGCGTGCACACGGCGGATGAATTGATTGTGCATCGGTTGATGGTGCAACCATAATGCGCGCTACCTTTGCGGCATGTTTGATACCCGCAAAAAAATAGGCATCCTGGGTGGCGGCCAATTGGGCAAAATGCTCTGCCAGGCCGCCGCACCCTGGGACTGGAAAGTGTATGTGCTGGACCCTTCGCCCGATGCGCCGGCGCGCGTGGTGTGCCATGCGTTTACCCGTGGCGATTTCCAATCGTACGACGATGTAATGGCTTTCGGCGCAGACAAAGACCTGCTGACCATCGAAATTGAACACGTGAATACCGACGCCCTGCGCGCCTTGCAGGCCATGGGCAAAACCGTACATCCTTCGCCAGACGCATTGGACCTCATCAAAGACAAGGGGCTTCAAAAGCAGTTTTATGCTGAAAAGGGCATTCCTACTGCGCATTTTGAATTGTTTGACGACGAACAGGCGCTCGTGCAAGCCATTGCCGATAAACGATGGCATTTGCCCCTGGTGCAAAAAACACGCACGGCCGGTTACGACGGGAAAGGCGTGGTGATCTTG
>JBMOHO010000210.1:0-7253 GCA_049317805.1 Saprospiraceae bacterium | reverse complement strand
GGGCAAAAGATTGCATTTATGGTTTAATTAATCGAAATACCATGAATGGTGTGCGTGTTGGTGTATATACTGACAATACCAGCGTGTACATTTCCAAGAATGCCATTAACGGACTATCTTCAAATACCGCGAATGCTTTGGATGTAGGTATTGAATACCAAAATGGTGACGACAGGGACATTCAAATTTTTGACAACACCATAGTAACTTGGGACAGCGGGATAAAAGTGATGAATTGCCTAAACCCGGCGGTTTTGTCTATTGGAAGGTTTGGTGTAAATTTTTCGAATAGCATAGATATCCTAGGTTCAGAGGAAGGATATGGAGCCGTTGATCTACGAAATTGCAACAACGGTATTGTTAGAAACACATTGGTCAGAAATACCTTACCTACCTCCGAGGGCAAAGGCTTTATAGTGGAGAACTGCCGTGGAATGTCATTTGAATCCAATGGAGCTGCCAATTTTCCAATAGGATTCGGTATATTAGGTTCTCCAAACAACAGATTTACCGACAATGCTGCTTATTCCATAGGTGTTGGCACCACCCCAGCCGCAGCTTTTGTTAACAATACAGGTTTTTCAGTTGGAGGCAGTCCGGAATGTTTTTATTGTAACAATTACACCGTAGATCAGGATGAAGACAGTTGGGCATTTTATGGAGGCTGTGATATGTCCAACTGGAGTTGCAACCAGTTGGACGACGCCAACAGGGGTTTGTTTCTGTCTGCCGACAATGGTATAAAGACAGTCATCGGTACACAATACCTGAAGGGAAATGATTGGTTTGGTACTTATGCAAATTTGGGGGCATTTAATGGATCAAGTGATCAAGGTAGACTTTTTATGTCTCAATTTACAACTACCCCTTTAGAAACGCCATCCTGGTCAACTGGATTGGGTCAGTTTTTTTGGTTTGTCCAATTTTCTGGGGATACTACCGTTCCATGCTCAGAAATATGTGGAAACACATTAGGATTAGGTGAACCAGGAGGGTATTTTGCATCCGGACCAGGTAGTAACGCCTCTTATATTGCAAACAGTGAAATTGATCACGAAGGAATTTCATGGATTTTGCAGCAGAACCTGTATGAACGGCTGCACCGAAATACCGTGATGATGGGAACGGACGCGGATGTAATCGGTTTCTACCAACACGCGGACACCACTACCATTGGTGATTTGCACCGCGTACGCGCGCAGCTAAACACCATGCTGAAAGGAGATTTGTCCATATTGGCCTTTAACGATAGCCTTGTTGGCAGTCTGCGCATGCTTTCAGACAGCCTGCTCTCCTTGCACGATGCAGGTCCAGGCTCTGACGAGCAAAGTTGGCAAAACCATATTCAGCGCTTGGGCAATCAGTTGACAGCCGGTGCCGCTTTGTATTATGAATTGCAAGATTCCCTTCATGAAGGTCGGCTAACGGACGCTGCCGGGATTATTTCGGCAAATAGTACAATAGTAGCCAATACTCTGCCGGCAGCCAATGAAAAAGCATTGAACGCCCTTTATTTGAGCAACCAGTTGTGGACAGGATCAGAAACTTCTCCATCGGTACTGGCAGCCATTAAATCCATTGCCGATCAATGTGCTTACGACGGTGGATACCCTGTTTACTGGGCAAGGGGCCTATACAATGGCTATGTGCCTTCAGCAAACTGGGATGACGATATTTTGTGTGGCGAGGAAGAAAGGCCTACATCATCAGAACAACAGGCTGTTCAAGCCGGTAAGGTACAATTGATTCCCAATCCTGCGGACGGCTACGTATTGATTGTCTCAAAAGATGCAGAGGCAGAGGCAATGCTTCAAATCACGTCAGCAAACGGAGCAGTGGTATCTGATGTACCGTTGCCGACAGGAACCAGTACCCAACGCGTAGGTACTCAACAATTATCCGCAGGGGTGTACTTCTACCGCCTCATTGCCCAGGGCAGCCAGGTTCAAGCCGGCAAACTCATCATCAAACATTAATTTCACCAACCAATACCTGCTGCTGTATGGGATTTAGCCTATCCAGCAGCAGGTGTTTTATAATGCATACCGCCATGAAAATACATCTATTACTTGCCATACAACTATTATTGGCCTGCCAACTCCAAGCCCAAAAAAGAGATAATGTATGGGTGGTCGGGCATGGGTTCGACAATAAAATAACGCCAAATGATCAATCAGGGAATGTGCTGCTGCATTTTGACACCAACAATCGACCGGATACCACCGTCAGGCTACAAGGTGATATTTTAATGCATGGAGCCATTGCGAACATGTGTGACGAAAAAGGGAACTTGCTGTTTTATACCAATGGGGGTAAAGTGTACAACAAAAATCATCAGTTGATGCTTAATGGGGATTCACTGATGGAAAATGAAGACATATATGGTATTTTATGGTGTCAATCAGCACTCATATTGCCTATTCCAAACAATGAAAAAGAATATTTTATCATTACGGTAGAAAATGTGCCTTTTATGCTACCAGGGTGCTATAAAATGTTTAGTCATCGTGTTAACATGTCGGAGGACAGCGGTCTTGGCGCAGTAGTGGAAAAAAGAAAACTGTTGATAAAGGACTATATGGCCTATGGAACGCTTTGTGCTGTAAAACACGCCAATGGGAGTGACTGGTGGATCATCATACCAAAAGTATACGGCGACCAGTATTACACTGGATTACTGTCGCCAACTGGCATTGTCTTTACCTTATCCGATGAATTTAGTCCAATCCAAATTCCGGATGGAAATATGATTGGCCAGGCAACTTTTACACCCGATGGGAGTAAGTATGTGCGTGCAGATTCGCCAATTATTACTGATCCTATACAAATTAGCGTATTCGATTTCGATCGATGCACCGGTACCTTGAGCAACCAGCGTTTACATTTCCTCAAGTCCCCTGATGGTGGTTTTGGTTCTGGTACGGCTGTTTCGAATGACTCCCGATACATGTACGTTTTCCACACCGACATTGCAGCACAATATGACCTTTTGGCACCCGATATCTTCGCAACAGAAACCATCATCGGATTGTGGGATGGTTTTATGTCCGGCCCGTTGTATGGCTCTTATTTTTGGAATGCTCAATTGGGTCCTGATGGTCGAATTTATGTAGCGTCTGTTTTTAGTACACAACATTGGCATTATGTTGACTACCCCAACCGGCCAGGAGATGCCTGCCACTTTGTTCAGCACGGCATTGAATTCCCGGTACTCATGGGATATGGAATGCCCAATCTGCCCAATTACCGCCTTGGGCCGCTTGACGGCTCCTCTTGCGATACGCTGGGCATCAATAACCTGCCGCTGGCGCGCTGGCGCGGGGAGCCGGAAGATTCCCTGCTGTCCTGGCAGATTACGTTTACCGATTTGTCGGACTATGCGCCGACTACCTGGTACTGGACTTTTGGCGACGGCGGCAGCAGCACAGAACAGCACCCTGTGCATGCGTATCAAAAACCGGGAATCTACACTGTTTGCTTAGTGGTGAGCAATGCCAATGGTTCAGATACGCTGTGCCGCGAAATGTTCATTGAAGGCGAGGCACCTCCCGAAGTCCCTCCGCCCGGCTGCGTAGTGGACGTACGGCCCAACCCTTTCAATGAACGGATAGTGGTGGCATTGAATGAAGGCGCTCCCTGCAAGCCGGTTTTCCAATTGTACGATGCCACAGGCAGGCTGCTGAGTGAAACGGCTCTTGTAGAAGGATACAACATTATCCCAACGACAGAACTTCCGGCGGCGGTGTATTTTTGGCGCATTAATGCCGCCGGTGAAGTGCTGCAGAAGGGGAAATGTGTAAAAATATGGTGAGCGCTTACACTCGTCCTAAAACTACACTCTTATAACGAATATTCCTACTCTCCTCTAAAAACGCCCGCACACTGCTGAAGCTCACGGTTTTGCGGCAAAAGTAGGACTGCGCAGCCTCCATTTCGGCATCGGTGGCCCCCAGGTGGCGCAGGATATTGTTGAGGTGCATTTTCATGTGGCCCTGTTGTATGCCGGTAGTCACCAGCGAGCGCACAGCGGCAAAGTTTTGCGCCAGCCCGACCGCCGCCACAATGCCCATCAGCTCGGGCGCGCCGGGGTGGCCCAATATGTCGAGCGACTGCTTGGCCAAGGGGTGCAGGGCCGTGAGGCCGCCCACGGTACCCAGGGCCAGTGGCACTTCTAATTCAAAACGAAACACGCCGTTGTGCACCGTGCAGGTGCTCAGGCTGCGGTACTGGCCGTCGCGCGCGGCATACGTGTGTCCGCAGGCTTCGATGGCCCTGAAATCATTGCCAGTGGCGATCACTACCGCGTCTATGCCGTTGTAAATGCCCTTGTTGTGTGTGGTGGCGCGGTAAGGGTCTAATTGGGCAATGCGCACCGCCAGGGCAAAGCGTTCCACCATTTCTACGGCGTCCATGCCATGTTGGCGCGCCGATTCGGCAAACGATTCCACCGGTGCCTCCACCCAGGCGCGTACCAGGCATCTGGGGGTGTAATTGGACAAAATGGACATGATCACTTCCACGTCGCGCTCCTCATCGGGCAAGGCGGGGTGCAGCGTGAAAAAATGTTCTAACCCTTCAGCGTACCGCTCCAGCACGGAATTGACAAAATTAGCGCCCATGCTGTCGCAGGTTTCGAACGACACCCTGAGCTGGTAGTATTCGGGTTCCAGGGCCGTGAAGTCGAGCAATTCCATATCGAGCACGCCGCCCCCGCGTTTTTCCATGTTTTCCGTCAGGTCGGCGCATCCGCCCAGGAGCATGGCCTTGATGTCGGGAAACAGGCTTTTCAACCGGTCGGGATCGCCTGCCCAACGAAAGTGCACCTGTCCGAGTTTCACGGTGTCTACCACTGCGGTATGAAAACCGCCGTGTTCCAGCCAAAATTTGGCGGCGCTGCTGGCCGCTGCTACCACGCTGCTTTCTTCAATGACCATGGGCACTGCATACAGGCGCCCGTTGATCAAAAAATTAGGCGCAATGGTATAAGGCATGGGGAAATTGGCAATTGTATTTTCTGCAAACCCGTCTAAAATGCGTTGTTGCCCCTCGTCCGGGTGCTCAAATGCTGCGAACGTCGCCATGGCCTCTGCCGGTTCGGCGCAAAACTGTTCGGCCAACCATTCAATTTTTTGCCGCTTGCTCAGCTTGGAAAAACCAGTTACGGATTTGGGCATGGAGGAGGAGTTGAGGAGGAGTTGAGTTGAGGAGTTGAGGAGTTTAGGGGGCGAATTAGCGGGGGTGGAGAAAGGCATAAGCCAGTTCGAGGCCGCGTATTTGGGCTTGAACGTATGTGCGCAGCAACTCGTAATCGCCCCGGGCGTGTTGCAAAAAGCCGGATGCTTGTCCATACACGGCAGGCAGGGTCGATTTTCGGATCAGGTAGTATCCGTCCAAAAAATCGCGGATGCCTCCCGAGAGGATCAGGTGTCCGGTTTGGCGTTTTTCGCCCAGTTCTTCGGTTAAACGATTGACCATCGTCAACATGTCGGCCGCATTATGGCCCACTCTGGTGATTTTGTCAAAAATCATCTGTTTCTCTGCATCGCCACGCAACAGCTCCAGTTTGGCAAAGTTGGTGCCCCCGGCCGCTGCAAATTCAATGGCCGCTAAGGGCAGTTGCAGCAGCGCTTTCAAGCTGGCCGGGCCAAATCCCTGACCCACCTCTTTGACCACCACCGGCCCGGCATACACCGACAACACGGCCTCAATGGTTTCAATGGGCGGTACGGAAAACACATCACCCTCCGGCTGCATGGCTTCCTGCAGTGGGTTGACGTGGATGATGAGGCCATTGGCCCGCAGCTTGTCCACCAGTTCGGCTATGCGGGCTTCTTCGCCTTGTGCCAGCAGTTGCTCCAATTGAGCGATGCCCAAATTGACAAATAAAGGTTGTTCGGGCCCCAAAATGCTGCGCACATCAAAATCGTCGAGGTGGTCATTGCTGAACAGCAATTGCCGACATGAGCCAAGGCCCATACCCATGCCGAACTCGGCGCACGCCCGGGCCAGGTTTCGGTTGATGGTGCGGGCCAACGCAGTGCCGCCAGTCATAGACGACACCCACAAGGGCGCGCGCAGGGAGGTGCCCAAAAACGGAATAGCGGGCAAACTGCCCGGTTGCGGATGTGCCGCCAGCAGGGGTTCGTAGAAAAAACGCTCGTCGAGCAATGCCGCACCCACCTGGCTCTGAAAAGCCAGCTCGATGTGGTCCTGCTTGCGGGAAACGGCCGTTGGATCAGCATCCAAAGCCGCTGAAACCGTTGTTTCTGAAGAAGTTGTATTGACTGATGTCATGTTTTTGCAGCAGCGTTAACACAAACGTAACGCTTAAAAATAGATTGGCATAACACTATGTCGATTAAAAAGGTTGACGGTTACCCGACGTTAGGTAGGTATAAGCTGCCGAAAATAGGGGCTTCCCGATAATTTTTCTACTTTTGCGCCGCCCTTGCCCACAGGGCCGTCCACCTCTTTTGGAACGCCATTTGTATACACTAAAACTCGCAATCTCCTGTTCATGAGTTCTTTGCTTTACATTCTTCCCCTATTTGGCATCGTTGGCCTCCTGTATATGATCGTGCTGCAAGGCTGGGTTATCCGCCAGGATGCAGGCGACGAAAAGATGCGCACGATCGCCAAATACATCGCCGACGGCGCCATGGCTTTCCTCAAAGCCGAATACCGCATACTGGCCATTTTTGTGGCGATCGCCACCGCCCTGCTCGGCTGGCTGAGCACGCAGGTGACCACAAGCCATCCGCTCATCATGTTGGCTTTTGTCATCGGTGCCCTGTTTTCGGTTTTGGCCGGTTTCTTTGGCATGCGCATCGCCACCAAAGCCAACGTGCGCACCACCCAGGCTGCCCGCACAAGCCTTTCTGCAGCGCTCAAGGTGTCGTTCAACGGCGGTTCCGTTATGGGACTTGGCGTGGCCGGTTTGGCCGTGCTGGGCCTCACCTCCCTGTTTGCGCTTTTTTACAACATTTTTATGGGTGGCGTGTATGGCGCTGAAGGCCACGTTGAAATGGCCCGGGTACTCGAAGTGCTCACCGGCTTTTCCCTTGGCGCAGAATCCATCGCGCTGTTCGCCCGCGTGGGCGGCGGTATTTACACCAAAGCGGCCGACGTAGGCGCCGACCTGGTGGGTAAGGTGGAAGCTGGTATCCCCGAGGACGACCCGCGCAACCCCGCCACCATTGCCGACAACGTGGGCGACAACGTGGGCGACTGCGCCGGTATGGCCGCCGACCTGT
>JBMOHO010000209.1:0-7269 GCA_049317805.1 Saprospiraceae bacterium | reverse complement strand
GCTGGTCTGGTTTTCCATGCTGGGCATATTGGGCCTCTTGCAGGTGGTCGAAGCCCCGTATGTGCTCAAGGCCCTGAGCCCGCATTATGCCATTAACCTCTTGTTTACGCACCCGCATGCCCTGGTGTTGATGGGCGCGGTTTTTCTGTGCACAACCGGTGCTGAAGCCTTGTATGCCGATCTGGGGCATTGCGGCAAACAGAACATCCGATACAGCTGGATTTTTGTAAAAACCTGTTTGGTGCTGAATTACCTCGGTCAGGCAGCGTGGCTCATGCAGTTTGAAGGACAAACCCTGCCGGAGGAGTCGTCGAACCCGTTTTATGGCATCATGCCCGTATGGTTTGTGCCGATCGGCATCATCATAGCCACCATTGCGGCCATCATTGCCAGTCAGGCCATGATTTCCGGCTCGTTTACCTTGGTGAGTGAAGCCATACGGCTGGGTTTATTGCCCAAGCTGACGGTTATTTTTCCCACGCATCTGAAAGGCCAGTTGTACATCCCGGCGGTAAACACCTTGTTATGGGTGGGTTGTGTGTTTGTGACCCTCTATTTTCAGGAAAGTTCGCGCATGGAAGCGGCGTATGGTTTGTCGGTCACCATCACCATGTTGGTGACCACGGTGCTGATGTCCAATTATTTTGTGACCAAAAGGGTCAATCCGGTGCTTATCTGGGGTTTCCTCATCTGGTATCTGGTGTTTGAGGGCTGCTTCTTCTGGGCCAACATGCTCAAATTCAAAGACGGCGGTTTCATCACCATTGTCATTGCTTCGGTGTTGTTTTTCCTCATGATCGTCTGGGTGGAAGCCAAAAAGGTGAAAAACCGATTCATCCAGAACGTGCAACTGCGCGATTACCTGGATCAACTCATTTCCCTGAGCAACGACGAGGACGTGCCCAAATACGCCACCAACCTGGTGTTCCTGAGCAGCGCAAAAGCCAATCAGGTGGAAGAGAAAATCCTGTATTCCATCCTGCAAACCCAACCCAAGCGCGCCGACGTGTACTGGTTTGTGCACATAGAAGTGACAGATGAACCGTATACCATGGAATACCGCGTGAACGCACTGGCCAACGACGACGTGTACAAAGTCACTTTCCGCCTCGGTTTCCGCGTAGAACAACGCATGAACCTGTTTATGAACAAGGTGGTGGAAGAACTCATCGAAAATGGTGAAGTCAACCTCGAAGCCCGCTACCACATCAACAGCGACGAGTATCCCACGGGCGATTTCCGTTTTGTCATCATCCAGGAATTCCTGTCCAACGAAAACGACCTGCCATTCTTCGAACAATTGGTCATGACCATTTACATCGCCGTAAAGAGCGTCACCGCTTCGCCCCAAAACTGGTTTGGCCTGGACAGCGACTCGGTGCTGCTCGAAAAAGTGCCGCTGGTGCTGCGTCCGGCCAAAGACTTCAAACTCAAGCGCATTGGTTAGCCCATGAAAGTGCTTGTTGTGCGCTTCAGCTCCATCGGCGACATTGTGCTCACCACGCCGGTGTTGCGCTGCCTGAAGCAACAAACAGGCGCAACAGTGCACGTGGTCACCAAAAAACAGTTTCAGTCCCTGTTGGCACCCAATCCGCACGTGGACCAACTGCACGTATTTGAAAAGGAAATCACCGAATGCCTGCCGGCCTTGAAAGCCGAACGGTTTGACCACGTGGTCGACCTCCACCACAACCTCCGCAGCTGGCGCCTGCGCCTGGCCCTCGGCCGGCCCTCGACCCGTTTTCAGAAACTGAACTGGCAAAAATGGCTCATGGTGCGGCTGAAAATAGACCTTCTCCCCAAACGCCACATCGTGCATCGCTACATGGACGCGGTGGTGGGCCTGGGGGTTCGGTACGACGGGGCAGGGCTGGACCATTTCATTCCAGCAGATCAGGAAGTGAACCCTGGTGCATTTGGACTGCCCCCGGATTTTTTAGCGTTTGCCATCGGCGCCAACCACCGCACCAAACGCCTGCCCACGGAGCGCATCGTTGAAATATGCCGGCAATTGCGCACGCCCGTGGCGCTTCTGGGCGGCCCCTCGGAACAGGCGGAGGGCGAATTGATCCGCATGGCGGTGCCCGACCGGGTGGTGAACACTTGCGGTGCCTTGAGTCTGCACGGTTCGGCCTCGCTGATCCGGCAGTCGAGGGCCGTCATCACCCACGACACCGGCATGATGCACATTGCAGCGGCCCTGCGCAAGCCCGTTTTTTCCATCTGGGGCAACACCATTCCCGCGTTTGGCATGTACCCTTTTTTCCCGGATGGCATGGACGCCAACACCACCCTGGAAGTGAATGGGCTGGGGTGCCGGCCTTGTTCCAAAATCGGGTTTGAGCAATGCCCCAAGGGCCATTTTCGGTGCATGCGCGACCAGGACCTGCGCGTTTTGTCCGGCTTGTGACGGCTTTTTTGGCGTAAAAAATGCATTATGTATCTATTTTACAAAAAGCATTCGACCAAGCCTTGATTCGTATCGGGAAAATCCTCTATTTTTCGGCAAAATTAATCTCCATGTCTTCCAACAAACAATCAGATATGCACCTTAACCGACTCGCAGGTATTTTTCTTTTCATTTTTATGGCAAGTAGCCTGTTTGCGCAGGATATCCACTTCACCCAGTACAACATGTCGCCCATGACCCTCAACCCGGGTCTGATCGGCGGCTTCGAAGGCACGGCCCGCGTAGGCGGCATTTACCGCAACCAGTGGTCGAGCGTCATCGACAATGAGTTTAAGACCCCTTCTTTCTGGGTAGACGCACCGATCATCCGCGGTTTTCGGAAAAAAGACTGGGTGGGCGTGGGCGTGATGTTCCTGACCGACGAGGCCGGTTCGGTGGGTTTTGAGCAGAGTTCCGTCAAATTTGGCGCTTCGTATCACCTGGGCCTCGACAAAGGCGGCAACACCTATTTGACCCTGGGCGCACAAGGCGGGCGTTTGGAGCAGAAAGTGGACAATTCGCGTTTTCAGTTTGAAGATAAACTGTTGTTGAATAATCCGATGGCAACCAGTTCAGACCCTTTTGCCGGCGCACAATCCGGAAAGGGTTTTGATGTGGACGCTGGCGTGGTGCTCAAATCCAAACTCAATAAACGCATGGATGTTACCCTCGGTTTCTCTATGTACCATTTGCTGGAGCCGGAAATCAGCCTGTTTGAAGGGTCTACGGGCGACAAAAAGCAGGTCCGCCGACCCGTTTTTACCGGCACCTACAACGTAGAGCTCACCGACCGTTGGACGTTCAGCCCTTCTTTCCTGTTTCAAACCCGCAGCGGCAACGACGAAATCATGATTCAGGGCATGGGCAATTACCTGTTTGACCCGGAAAAAGACATCAGTTTTGACCTTGGCCTGGGCTACCGCCTGAGCGATGCCTTGTCGGTGATGGCAGGTGCCCGCTGGAAAAACCTGCGCGTGGGTTTGGCGTACGACATCAACATTTCGGACCTGAACACCGTGAGCAATTCGCGCGGCGGGTTTGAGATAGCCGCCAATTACATTTTCAAAATTTACAAAGACGCCGAGGTCGATCCGCAAATCCTCTGCCCGCGCTTCTGATTTTCTTTTTCAAAAACTCGATTCATCATACCTCTTATGAAAAATTGCCTTCTTTTGGGTTGTTTAGTGCTCTTGACCCTGCATGTTGCCCACGCGCAACCCATCAATAAACCTTCCAACGATAAATTGCTCGAGGCGGCCAAGGCATCGGAGCTGAACGGCAACCCCTACCGTGCCCTTGAAAATTACGAAGAAATATACGAGGACACCAAAGACGCCACCCTGGTGCCGAAAATTGCCACCCTGAACTATGAACTGCGCGACTACGCCAAGGCCGAACGCCAACTCAGCCGCGTGGTGCTGCGCGACCGCAAGCAGGAGTACACCGAGCTCAAATACCTCTACGCCTTGTGCCTCAAACACAATGGCAAATACGATGAAGCAGAGGACATGTTCAAACAGTACCTCAGCGACGGTGCCAACGACTCCCTCAAAACCCTGGCCAAACTCGAACTCGAAGGCTGCCAGATGGCCCGCAAATCAAAGCCGGTACAAGGCGTGACCATCAACAACCTCGGCAAAAAGGCCAACAGCCCGCAAACCGAAGCCTCGCCCAGCTACAGCGGCGGCGAACTGTACTACACCTCCCTGCAGGGCAAAGACGTGATTACCCTCGACGGCGATGAGGGCGACTGGTTTTCCAAAGTGTACACCACCGCAAAATCGGCCGACGTGGAGTACAACGACCCCACACCCCTGGGGACCAACATCAACCGCGACGGCTTCCACCAGGGCAACGTGAGCGTGACGCCCGACGGCCGCACCATGTATTTCACCCGCGTGGCCCTGGAAAGCCAGGAAATCAGTGAAAGCAAAATATTTTACGCCCTCAAAGGTGCCGACGGCTGGGGCGCAGCCAACGAAGTGGCGGGCGTCAACGGCAGTTACATCGCCAAACACCCTTGCGAGGGCGAACTGTTTGGCGAAAAAGTGCTGTTTTTTGTAGCCGATATGCCCGGTGGAGAAGGCGGCGACGATATTTACTATGCACCGAAAAAAGGCGACGGTGTGTTTGGCGCGCCTGTCAACGTAGGCAAAGTGATCAACACTGCCGGAAACGAAGCGTCTCCGTTTTATCAGGACGGCAAGCTGTTTTTCAGCAGCAACGGGTTTCCGTCTTTTGGCGGTTTGGACGTGTTCAAGTCCCAGTGGAACGGTTCGGTATGGAGCAAGCCGGAAAACATGGGCATGGACGTCAACTCCAGCGTCGATGACCAGTTTTACTCCCAAAATGCCGACGGATACGGCGGTTACCTGGTGAGCAACCGCCCGGGCCCCAACAGCCTGAAGAGCAAAACCTGTTGCGACGACATTTACGCCTGGGAAAAAGAACGCGTCAAAATGGACGTGACGGTCAATACCTTCCGCCTGCGCCGCAAAGGTGAAAAAGAAAATCCGCCGCTCGAAAACTGTACCGTGCGCGTGGTGGATGTCACAGACCCCGTACCGACGAAAATGGAAAGCCGAACCAATCCGAAAGCAAACGATTTTACATTTACCCTGCCGCCGGAAAAATCGTACCTGATCATCACAGAACACGACGGATACAAGCCTGATACCGCCAAAATCAACACCGTGGGCATGACCAAATCCACGATCAAAACCGAAAAGGCCACGCTGCGCCTCATCCGCAAAACACCGGAAACGCGCATTGTCAAAACCAACGAACCCATTCGTTTGAACAGCATTTACTACGATTTTGATGACGACAAAATTCTGCCCGACGCCGAAAAAGACCTCGGTTACCTGGTGGAATTGATGGAAAAATACCCGGACATGGTCATCGAGTTGTCGTCGCACACCGACGCCCGCGGCAAAGACGACTACAACGAGGCCCTGTCGCAGCGCCGCGCCGAAAGCGCCAAACGCTGGATGCAGGCCAAAGGCGTGGCCGATAAACGCATCGTAGCCAAAGGGTATGGCGAAAAACAACTGTTGAATGCCTGTGCCAACGGCGTGGAATGCGATGAAGAACAACACCGCTTCAACCGCCGCACCGAGTTTAAAATCCTGTCGGGCCCAACCACCATTGAAATAGAGCGCGAAGAACCGGTCAGCGGCCAAAACCCGGGCGGCAAGCAGTCCAAACCAGCGTTTTTCGATTGGCTGCCCCTGTTCATTGGCGACACTGTAGCGCCCGGGGATCAGATGGACATCCTGGCCAACCTGATTCTCGAATTTGACCTGGCAGACCGGCGTTTCGACACCGTTAAAGAAGGAGAGCCCGTGCAAGTGGTGTACCGTTTCAAAAACATAGCGCCGGTACCGATTGAAATCGCCATCGTGAGCGCCTGTGATTGCATGCGGGTTGACTGGACAAAAGGGGTCATTGCTCCCGGAGCCAGTGGACAAGTCGATGTGGTATTGGACACACACAAGCGTCCGGGCCGCATTGCCAAAGACATTGACGTGATCCTGCACCAGGAAGACCCGAATGGTTATCCGATTGTGAAACGCCTGACCTTGATCGGACAGGTGGAAAAATAGCGCTGGTTTTTACCGCACGATGGTGACGGTTCCGCTGCGGGTTAACACGCTGCCGTTGATGCGTTCCAGTTGAGCAAAATAAAAATATACGCCGGCATCCAATGTTTTGCCGGCGTATGTCCCGTCCCAGCCCGAGTCGGGGTCATTGGGCAATACATCGTTGGTTTGATACAGGAGATTTCCCCAGCGATCTGCGATCCAGAACTGGCGTATCGTGGCGATGCTCTGATCGGTGGAGATGTGGAAACGGCCGTTGGGTTCATCGGCGCCCGGACTGAAAATGTTGGGGATGTACACCCGGCTGTCGTCGGTAACCTGAATGGTAACCGTGTCCTGCAACCGGCACCCATGCACATCGGTGGCCGAGAGGGCGTACTGGTAAGTGCCCAACGCAGAAGCAGGCGTACAAAAATTAGTGCAATCAGGCGCATTGCAAGGCGGAGGCGGCGTCCACTCGTAATCCATGGGTTGCAGACCAAAAAACGCATCTACGCAGAGCTGGTCGCCCAGCACGGCGGTGCGGTCCTCGCCGATGTACAACGACAGTTCGCGGAAAAAAAGCTCGACCAGCACTAAGGAATCGCATCCGAGGGCCGAACCGTTGGGTATGGTTTCCAAACCATTGGGATTCTTTTTGTCATACCGTACGCCATTGATCACGTAAAACCCGTCAGGACACAGGGTATCCAGCAAAATAAAAAACGGGGACGCTACGGGAACCAGCGCAATTTGGATGATGCTGTCGCTGCCGCTGACCGCGCCGTTTTTGATTACTTCGACGCCGACGTGGTTGCCCACGAAGTATGGATTGCCGTTGACCAATACGGTGTCGCCCTCGCACAAAGGATGATCCAGCACCACCGTAACCGGAAACAGGGTATCGGGCTTGGCGTCAACAAGGGTCGGGACAAACAGAAACAAACAGGCAAATAATAGTAAACGCAATGACATGGTTGACAAAAAAAGTTTTTTTAAACCGCAAAACCGCAAAATGTAAAACCGCAAAACCGCAAAAGTATAGAGATCGCGATAAGGGAAACGCTGGTCTTTCAAGCTAAACAACTTAAAATTGCCCTGTCGAAAGCCCCCAAACTTTTGCGGTTTTACATTTTGCGGTTTTGCGGTTTTGCGGTTTAATTTTTTTATTATACAAAGCAAAATTACCGCTTTTCCAGCTTTTCCACCCGTTCTTCCACAGATAACAACCGTTCGTTC
>JBMOHO010000208.1:0-7282 GCA_049317805.1 Saprospiraceae bacterium | reverse complement strand
CCAGGCATTGCCGTTTACAAATTTATACGAATACGTGCCGGTAGGTATCTGCACGCTGAGTTGGTAAATCTTGTCGCCGTCGGCATCAGTCATGAGGGTGGCGGCAGGATCCCAATTGCTGCCCACGCCTGCGGGAGCCTGGAAATCGCCGGCAACGTGTACCCCCTGAGGGGAAATGATTTCATTTTGCATGTTTACCCGGAACGTGAGGGCAACCGTTTGGGCATAAGAAAAAGCTGGCAGGAGCAGGCCAAGGAGGCATAACTGCATTGATTTGGCAAACATGGCGTACATTTTAAAAGTTTTCAGGCCCGTTGTCGCATAATAGACCTTGCAACCTGTGGCGGAATGCCAAGGTATTGTTTTGCCGTTGTTTGAACGCCTGTTTTTTTGCCCGTTTGGGTCAATTCGGTATTTCCGGTGCCTTTTCCCGTCCAATGCACAAGCCGAGGCGCAACTGAAACTCGATAAACAGTCCTTTCGTTACGCCTGGCAGCGCTTCTTTGTACGGCATGTTTACGTTGAGACCACCTGTGCCCAGTCCTTCTATTTCGTTGTGCTCAACGAGGTAGGCATTGTCTTTGCCACAGGCGCTGAGGAGCAGGATGAGGACGCTGGTGCAGGCGAAGGCGATTTTTTTCATGGCGTTGTTGTTTGGAGGTAAATCACGCCACAAATTTGCCGGATGCCATACACATATGTTTGGCCGATGAGTAGAGGTTGGTGAATATTGTGTGAATGCGTTTAGCGGGTGAGTGAGGGGGCGGGCAAGCAAGTTGCCCGAGACCAGGGAAGCAGGCATCACATTTGGGCAACTGCCGAACCTGCCCCCGTCACTTTTCCTTTTATTCTCATCCAATCCCCCTATTTTTGCGTTTTCCAAACAAAATTTCCCCAGCATGGAATACGCTCCCCGCGAGATTGAGCAGAAATGGCAGGCCTGGTGGCGCGAACAGCGCGTATACGCGGTCACGCACCTAAGCGATAAGCCGAAATACTATGTACTCGACATGTTCCCTTATCCATCCGGCGCCGGACTGCATGTGGGACACCCGCTGGGTTACATCGCCAGCGACATCCTTTCGCGCTACAAACGCCTGAAAGGCTTCAACGTGCTCCATCCCATGGGCTTCGACGCCTTTGGGTTGCCCGCCGAACAATACGCCATTGAAAACGGCATCCACCCGGCCGTATCCACTGCTGAAAACATTCAAGGCTACAAAAAACAGCTTGATAACCTTGGGTTTTGTTACGACTGGAGCCGCGAAGTGCAAACCTGCGACCCTAAATACTACCGGTGGACGCAGTGGATATTTCTACGGATGTTTAACCATTGGTACGACCGTGCGGCTGACCGCGCCAGGCCCATCGAAGCGCTCGTCGATGCATTTGCGCAAGGCGGCAGCCAGGCTGTACAGGCTGCGCACAGTTTTGAAGGACAATTCACGGCCGCCGAATGGCAGGCGATGCCCGAGGCAGCACGCTATGACGTACTCATGAACTACCGATTGATGTACCGCAAGGTAGGCTACGTCAACTGGTGTGAAGCCCTCGGAACCGTGCTGGCCAACGACGAAGTGGTGAACGGCGTGAGCGAACGCGGCGGTTTTCCCGTCGAAATTCGCCCCATGCTGCAATGGAGCATGCGCATCTCTGCTTATGTGGATCGGCTGCTGCAAGGCCTGGATCATGTAGATTTTCCCGATGCGCTTAAACAAATGCAACGCAACTGGATCGGCCGCTCCGAAGGCGCTCAACTGTTTTTTCGCATCGATGGGCACGCCGAGCAACTGGAAATATACACCACCCGCCCCGACACCATTTTTGGTGCCACTTTTATGGTCTTGGCCCCCGAACACGATCTGGTGGAATCGCTGGTCGCACCCGAACAGCGCAACGAGATCGACCAATACCTCAATTGGGTCAAAAGCCGCACCGAGCGCGAGCGCCAGATCGAAAAAACGGTGAGCGGCGCGTTCACCGGGGCTTATGCATTGCACCCTTTCACAGGCAATAAAATACCCATCTACATCGCGGAATACGTGCTCAAGGGTTACGGCAGCGGTGCCATCATGGGGGTGCCAGCCGACGACGAGCGCGACCAGCGTTTTGCCGAAAAATTCAACCTGCCCATTGTCAACATTGTCGATAAAAGCATGCACCCCGGTGCTGGTGTCGAAGACAAAGTGGGCGTCATGATCCATTCCGATTTCCTGAATGGCCTGGAAGTGCTTGATGCCATCCGAACCATGCTGTCCCGGATCGAAGACATGGGCATCGGACGCCGAAAGGTGCAATATAAACTCCGCGACGCCAACTATTCGCGACAGCGCTACTGGGGCGAACCATTCCCGATTGTATACGATGCGCAAGGCATGGCACATGCCCTGCCCGAATCGGAGCTGCCCCTGGAGTTGCCGGAAGTCACCGATTTTAAACCCGGCGGCGGCAAAGGGCCATTGGCCAAGCTGACCGATTGGTTGAACACCCCCAATGGCGTCCGCGATGCCGATACCATGCCCGGCTTTGCCGGCTCATCCTGGTATTTTTTGCGCTACATGGATCCGCACAACGACGAAGCGCTGGCTTCGCCGGAGGCCATCCGGTATTGGCAAGACGTGGACTTCTACATCGGTGGCGCCGAACACGCGGTTGGCCATTTATTGTACTCCCGCATGTGGCACAAGTTTTTGTTCGATCTGGGCATTGCGCCTACGGAAGAGCCCTTTAAAAAGTTGGTGAATCAGGGCATGATTCAGGGTAACATCGTCAACGCAATGCTGCATATACCCACCAAAACATTCATCAGCGCAGAATTGGTGGACGGCTATCCCGCCCAGGAACTCGCCGAAATACTGGTACATGCCGATTTTGTCACAGAATACGGCGACCTTAAAAACGCAAACTTGACCGCGCAGGGCATCCAGCAATTCAAGTCGTGGCGCCCGGATTACCACGAAAGTGCATTCCGCCTGGCAGAAAACAGCGATAAGTTTTATTTGCGCAGCGAAATCGGTAAAATGTCGAAATCGAAATACAACGTTGTTAACCCTGACGACATCGTTGCCCAATATGGCGCCGACTGCTTTAGGATGTACGAAATGTTTCTGGGGCCAGTGGAAATGTCTAAGCCCTGGGATACCAAGGGCATCAGCGGCGTGACGGGCTTTTTGCGCAAATTTTGGGGTTTGTATTTCAACGACAATAGCGTTTTTGACATCACCGACGAAGAACCCACCAAAGACGAGCTGCGGGTGCTGCACACCTGCATCAAAAAAGTGACGGACGACATTGAGCGGTTTTCCATGAACACCTGCGTGAGCCATTTCATGATCGCTACCAATGAATTGCGCCGTTTACGATGCCGCAAGCGCGCAATTTTGCAACAGCTCATTGTGTTGATTGCGCCCTTTGCGCCACATTTGGCCGAAGAACTGTGGCATTTAACCGGGCACAACACCACCGTGTGTGACGCCCTTTGGCCCGCCCTCAACGAAGAGCTGTTGAAAGAAGACCAGATCAATTATCCGGTATCGGTCAACGGCAAACTGCGCGCTACCCTGGAACTGCCCGCCGCAGCCACCGAGTCAGAAGCCATAGCCGCTGCCTTGGCTCTGGCCCCGGTACAAAAGTGGCTGGAGGGAAAACCGCCTAAAAAAGTCATTTTCGTTAAAGGGCGGATGATCAACGTGGTGGCAGACCTGACAGGTGAATGATTTCAGTTGAATCCAATACCAGCGCCGCTGGTATTGGATTCAACTGAAATCATTCACCTGTCAGGTCTGTGCAAACGCGCCCTTTTCAGCATCCTTTTCCTACCTTTGGCACCGCATGTTGCGCTCCAACCCAAACAAGGTTCACCAAACGCTCTCTGACGAAGCCCTGCTCGACGCCTATGTCCGCCATGGCTCGGCAACGCATTTAGGAATCTTGTACGAACGCTACATGCCTATGGTGTATGGCGTGTGCCTCAAAGTGCTCAAAAAACCCGACCTCGCAGAGGACGCCGTGATGAACATTTACGAAGAACTGACCTACAAAGTGCGTGAACACCGCATCGAATCGTTCCGCGGCTGGCTCTACGTGCTGGCCCGAAACCACAGCCTCATGCAGTGGCGCAAAAACCAGCGCCATCCAACCGACTCGGTCGCGCCGGATGACATGCACCGATTCGACGCCGTGGAGGCTGCATTTGAAGTGGAACTGCCCGACGACAAGCGACCACTCGAAAAATGCCTGGCCGAGTTGAACGACTGGCAGCGCCGTTGTGTGCAGTTGTTTTATTATGAAAACCAATCGTACAAAACCATAGCCGACTTACTCCAGGAAGAACTCGGTCAGGTGCGCTCCCACATCCAGAATGGGCGCCGCAACCTGAAACTGTGCCTGGAAAAAGCCGGGGTAAACACCGCCAACCTGACCTGACCGCCATGCCACAAGCGCCACATACCGAAGATGCCCGTTTCCAAACCCTGCTCGAACGCTGGGCTGCGGGCGACGTGACGGCTGCCGAGGAACGCGAGCTGCTCCACCTGGCCAAAGACGATGTGTTTCGCAAAGAAGCGCTTGAGGGTTTTCTGCAATTTCCGGAGGCTGACCACGCCGCCCACCTCTCCAGTTTGCGCGTCCGCATAAACGCCTCTGCCCCGGGCCAGGGCATGCCTCGTTGGCGGGTGTACGCCTGGTCTGCCGCTGCCGCTGCCGTGTTGATTGCATGCAGCATTTGGTGGCTTCGTCCAACATCAGCCGAACAAAACGCTTCGGACAATGCACCCATTGCCGCCGTAGAAGAGAAAAAAGCGGATCCACTGACAGCGCCGAAAAGCCAGACCCCCGAAACAATATCCAGAACTAAACCGACACCCGCTAAACCCTTACCCCCTGCCGGTCAACCTGCATCTGGCGGCAGAGGCGAAGATGCTGCAAAAAAAGACGCGTTAGAAGAAGTGGCCATAGCCTCCGAAAGCAAGCAAGAAAAAATGGCCGACGCCCTCCCGCCAGCCAGGTCAGCGCCCGTAAACCCGGCTCCGGCGGGGGCCAAACCCACCCCTCCGTCCCCCCCATCGCAAATTAGGATCTTGCCCAATGACATCTGGTGGCAGGATCTCCAACGTTACCTGCGCACCAACGCCCGCCTGACACCCCTGGCGCGCAACAACAACGTAAGCGGCACCGTTCGCCTGCGCGGGCATCTGATACCTGAGGGGCGACTGGTCGACATCGAATTCGCTGAAACGCTGGGGTATGGCCTGGAGGTAGAGGCGTTGAGGTTGATGCAAGATTACAACTGGCCGGTAAACAAGGATTCCGTCCTGGAAGTAGAAATCAAGTTTGTGCGTTGACATATATTGACAAAAGCGTTAACCAATTTGCCATGAAACACCTCAAAGATTTATTTTTACTCGATCCAGCCGTTGTGTATCTGAACCACGGCTCTTTTGGCGCTTGCCCAAAACCCATTTTTGAAAGCTTTCAAGCCTGGCAGGAAGAACTGGAATGGGAACCCGTGCAGTTCATCACCAAAAAGGCAGTAACCGCGCTTTTGGAAGCCAAACAGGCCTTGGCACCCTTCATCGGCTGCGCTGCGGAGGACTTTGTTTTCGTCCAGAACCCTACGGCCGCGGTGAATCAAATCGTGAAAAGCCTCGACCTCAAGCCCGGAGACGAAGTGCTGACCACCAACCATGAATACGGCGCGATGGACCGTACCTGGCGTTTTTATGCCAAAAAGAAGGGGTTCCGATACGTTCAACAGCATATCCAACTGCCCGTCACCTCCCGGGAACAAATGCTGGAAGATTTTTGGAAGGGCCTCACGCCCAACACCCGCGTGGTGTTCATCAGCCACATGAGCAGTTCGACGGCGCTCATTTTTCCCGTCAGGGAAATTTGTGAAAAAGCAAAGGCACTCGGTTTGATGTGCATCGTGGACGGTGCGCACGTGCCAGGCCACATTCCACTGAACTTGAGTGAACTACAGCCCGATTTCTACACCGGCACCCTGCACAAGTGGATGCTGGCACCCAAAGGAAGCTCGTTTTTGTACGTTGATAAAAAACACCAGGCTGAACTTGACCCCCTCATCGTCAGTTGGGGCTACGAAAGCGATATGCCCGGAGACAGCACCTTTCTCGATTACAATGAAGTGCAAGGCACCCGCGACATCTCTGCTTTTTTAGCCACACCCGCCGTAATGGCCTTTTTGCAGGAAAACAACTGGTCGGCCGTCAGCGACGCCTGCAAAGCCATGATCCGCAAGCACTACCCGGCATTTTGCGATTTGCTGCATACAAAACCCATTTGCCCGGTAAGTGATGTTTTTTTGGGACAAATGTGCAGCATCCCCATTCGAACCACCCGTCCAACGGCGCTCAAGGAAACGCTTTACGCGAAATACCGCATTGAAATTCCAATTATGCAAAAACAGGATGAAGTGTACCTGCGCATTTCCATGCAGGCTTACAACGACGAAGCCGAACTTCAACAATTGCGGGAGGCACTGGTGGAAATCGTGGAGCAAACCGATTTGCTGGCGCTCAGTGGTGTTTAGTCTCCTTTATTTTTTGCGACGCAGCGTTTAACAACCATACAGGCTACACCGAAAAATGTTGAACTGGCTAAAACAACCCTATCCGCTCACGAGCAATTGGCACACATCACTCCGAAGCGGGTTGATGGCTGGCGGGGTTGTAGCCGCTTTTTTGTATCTGTTCAGGCCTTTTGGCACCACTGTTCGGTCTGACAGGGAACTGCAATACCTGCTCGTTTGCCTGCTTTTTGGAGCGGTCACGTTGTTTTGCTCCCTGATTTGGGGCGCATGTAAACGCATGTTTAAGTACAATGAACAGCGTTGGACCGTTGGCAAAAGCATATTGGATACCCTTGGGCTGGTGTTCCTCATCGGCGTTGGCAACTGGGCGCTTAATACCATATTGAGTGGAGGGCCGCCCGATTGGTCAACCCTCGGCCATTGGCAATTGATGACCCTCATGGTGGCTGTTGCGCCCACCACGGTCGGTTTCATGCTGTCTTATTGGGCCCTGCTGCGCAAATACACCGACATGGCGGCTCGCACTGGCCAGGTATTGGCCCAGCGCAATACTCATATACCCGATGTACAACCTGTTTTGTTGGAGGGCGAAAACCGCGAGGATAAACTCCTCCTTGCGCCAGATGATTTGCTGGCCCTGACCTCTGCCGACAACTACGTTGAAGTGTGGTATATATCGCAGGCCCAACTCAAACGGGTTCTGTTGCGCAGCACCCTCAAACGCATGGAAGA
>JBMOHO010000207.1:0-7304 GCA_049317805.1 Saprospiraceae bacterium | reverse complement strand
CGCCCATGCCCGGCAAGCCTTCGGAGGCGAAGTACAGCGTATCAGCGTCTACCACCGGAAACAGTTCATTTCCCGTGGTGTTGAGGTTTCTGGAAAGGGGCTTGGGTGCATCCCAGCCGTATTCGGCGCTGGGGTTGATGCGCACGGAAAAGAGATCGAACCCGCCGCCATATTCGGGGTCGTCAGCAGCAAAAAACAGCGTTTTGCCGTCGGCCGACAGCGCCGGATGCACATAATTGACGCGGTCTTTCTGGAAAGGCAGGGGTTTTGGTTCGCTCCACGAGTCGCCCTCCCGATCGCAGAAAAAGATGCGGTTAAAGCGGTCATCGCCTTTGTATGCACCCATAGAGCGCACAAAATACATTTCGGTAAAATTCTTGTTGAAACAGGGTGTTCCTTCGTTGGCGGGGGTGTTGATGCGGGTGTCGAAACCCTGCGGGCTGGCGGCGGCGGCGTCTACGATGAACAAGTCCATAAAACGCTTACCGGTCCAGGTATACGCTTCATCGCCAGTGCTCATGTTGCGGTCACTGGTAAACACGAGGCGGCCATCGTGGTAAGGCACGGCGCCGAAGTCATTTTGCGGACTGTTAAACGCAGTGGGTTCCAGGCGCCAGCCGTTGTCGGGCTCTTTTTTCCAGCCTTCGGCCACCTGGCAGGCGGTGAGTTCCTTTCGGTACTCGTAAGGGCTGCCGATTTCAATGCCGAGGTTTTTAAATACTTCTTTGGCTTCTGGATAGCGTTCGAGTTGCTTGAGGCCATAAGCCTGTGCTTTCAGGGCGTCGGGGCCATAGTTGTTGTTGTAGGCCTCCTGAAACCAGGGCTGGGCGTCGGCAGGTTTGCCCTGGTGTGCGTATGCGTCGCCGATTTTATACGCGATTTTCCCTTTATCGGTGCGCGTTTGGGCCCGCTGGAATTCCTTTTCCAACATGGGGATGGCCTTGTCGTACTGTTTGAGCTGATAGGCGGTTTGGCCGTCTTTTACCTTGAGGGTATACTGGCAGGCGGCAAGGAGGCAAAAGGCCATCAAAAGCGGGGTAAAAATGCTGGTTTTCATACAAAAGCATAACGCGTATTCGGGATGCTGTGTTGTAACCAATGCTTACCCAAACAATGCTTCCACGAATGCCCGTTTGTGAAAAATTTGCAACTGGTCTACGCGTTCGCCCACGCCCACGTATCGGATAGGGATTTTAAACTGGTCGCTGATGCCGAGTACAACACCGCCCTTGGCCGTGCCATCGAGTTTGGTGAGTGCCAGCGCGGTGATGGGGGCCACTGCGGTAAAATGTTTGGCTTGCTCCAGGGCATTTTGGCCGGTGGAGGCATCAAGTACCAGAATGACATCGTGTGGAGCGCCGGGCATCACCTTATCTATGGAGCGGTGAATTTTTCCCAGTTCCGACATGAGGTTTGTTTTGTTGTGGAGGCGTCCGGCGGTGTCGATGATGCACACGTCGAAGCCGTTGTCGACTGCATGGCGCGTGGCTTCAAATGCGACCGCGGCCGGGTCGGCGTTCATGCCTTTTGAATAAAAATCGCTGCCGGTGCGTTCGGCCCAGATGCCGAGTTGATTCACCGCTGCTGCGCGGAACGTATCGGCTGCACCCAGCACCACTTTATAGCCTTTTTGGCGGTATTGATGCGCGAGTTTGCCAATGGTAGTGGTTTTGCCGACACCATTGACGCCAATGACCAGGAGTACGTATGGTTTGACGCCGTCGGGCAACTCGTAATCCTCTGCGTCGACAGTGTTGTTTTCATCGAGCATCTGCACGATTTCATCGCGCAGGATCTCCTGAAGCTCGGCGGTGTTCATGAACTTGTCGCGGGCTACGCGGGCCTCGATGCGACTGATGATTTTCACCGTTGTATCGAGGCCCACGTCGCTGCTGATGAGCACTTGTTCCAGTTCGTCGAGGACATCTTCGTCGACCGTGCTTTTGCCGGCCACCGCACGCGTCAGTTTCCCGAAAAAACCTTCTTTGGTTTTTTCAAGGCTCTTGTCAAGGTCCTCTTTGCGTTCGCGGTTAAAAAATTTATCAAAAAAACCCATGATGTGTTTTACAAATTCTCCCCGTAAAGCCTGCGGGCGCTTTCCATAATGGTGCTGCGTTTGCGTCGCGACACTTCAAGGGTTTCGCCCGTTTCGAGGATCAGATAGCCGCCATCGCCTTTTACGTAGGTTTTCATGTAGTTCATGTTGACGATGTGCTTTTTGTGCACCCGAACAAAGTTGAGCCGCATGAGGGTATCTTCGTAGGCTTTGATGGTTTTGCTGGCGGTGATTTTAGACTCATCGGCCATGATAAAATGCGTGTAGTTGTCTTCTGCCTCCAGGCGAACAATATCGCGTACCCGCACAAAATGCACCCCGTCGAGGCCGGAAATGCCGATTTTCTCGTACGCATTGGGGTCATTGGAGGCGTAATTTTGCTGCAATAACTCCAGGCGCTCCTTGGTATTGGGTCCACGGCGGCGGATGCGGCTTACGGCTATGCGCAGCTCTTCCGGGTCGATGGGTTTGAGCACATAATCGATGGCTGAAAAATCAAATGCGGAGAGGGCGTACTTGTCGTAGGCCGTCACAAAAATGATGTCGTAAGGAATGTCTTCCAGCTTTTCCAGTCCTTTGAACACCAGACCGTCGGAAAGTTTGATGTCCAGAAAAGCCACATCAAATTTCTGAGACCGGTTGCCTTCTGTGAGGCGTACCAGATCGGCGTTGGAACTGCCGGTAGCGACAATTTCAATGTCGGGACAGTATTTGCCCAGGAGGTTGTGCAGGTTTTGGAGGCTTTCGGGCTCGTCGTCTATGAGTAAGGCGCGCATGGGAAGGGGGGGGATTTGACTGTTATCGGTTGATGGTTTTTACTTTCAGTCTGGAGCCGGTTCTAAACGTGTTACCGGGATTGAGTTGTTGTATGTGGCTGCTGGTGACGCCGTACTGTTTGGCCACTTCATCGAGTGATTCGTTGCGGCGCAGCGTATGGCACACGTACTCTTTGGCCGTACCCAGTTGGTTGCTGGGGACTTCCAGCGTGCATTCATTTTTCTGCAAAATGTCTTCGCGATAACCTGCTGCGGGTTCCAGCTTGCTGAGCGGTTTGCCGGCGGTATGCGGTGCAGCCATTTGAAGTTTCTGGTGGTTCAGGGTGTTCACAGGGCGCCAGATGGTCAGCGACTGTCCGGCAGCCACGTAATTGGAACTAAGCCTGTTCCAGGCCTTCAGGTGATCGACCGGGCATTGCAGTACCTGGGACATGCGTTCCACATGATCGGTTTTTTCAACCTGCACTTTTATTTTGCAATAGCGGCCATCGCCAGGGGCATTGCCCTGGGCGCTTTGCGGCGATTCCCAGAGGTAAATATGGTTGCCTTTAGCGTTTAGAAACCGTACAAAAGCCGGCATAACCCGTTCGGGCAGCACCAGAGAATAGCCTGTAGGCGTACCCGGCACATAATCGCGGCGATACCCCGGATTCAGGTTTTTGATTACAGCGTACTCCACGCCGGTCGCATTGGCGATTTCGCGAAAGGTAATGGCTTCAAATATTTTGAGGTAAGCGGTCATTTGCTCGTCCTGATCCGGGTATTTGGGTTCGAGGCCGTGGAGCAAATGGTAGTTGCAGATATAGCTGGCGGCAATGAAAGCCGGCACATAATTGCGCGTTTCGGTGGGCAGAAAGGCCTGAATGCGCCAAAAATTGCGGCTTCGGGCGCGTTTGATGGCGGCGTTTACCCGTCCCGGACCGCTGTTGTACGCCGCAAGGGCGAGCGCCCAGTCGTTGTATTGACGGTGCAGGTTTTTGAGGTATTTGACGGCGGCCTCCGTGCTTTGTACCGGATCTACCCGTTCATCCACCGCTTTGGAGAGGTACAGCCCGTACTCCTCGCCGGTAGCCGGCATAAACTGCCAAAGGCCGACTGCGCCGGCATGCGACACGGCCAGGGGATTGAGGGCTGATTCGACCACGGCCAAATACTTCAGGTCTTGCGGAAGCCCCTGCTCTTTCAGTTTTTGTTCAAACAGCGGAAAGTAAGTCAACCTTCGGCCCAGCATGGCGTTGGCCTTGTCCGATTTTTTGATGACGTACGTTGAAATGTAGCTTTTGACCGCACTGGTCACCCGAAGCGGCATACACCCCTGCAAGGACGCCAACCGGTCCAACAGTTCCGATTCAGTAGGCATACTCCGCGGATAATCAAGTTCCAGTTCATCTGCTGCCGTTTCCTGTACCATATCCTGTGCAAACACCTTTGTCGCGTTGGCGACCATTAAAACGCAAAGCGCAGCACCAAAAAGGCTGGTTCGGACTAATCCCATGATTGTGTAAGTTCTAACGTTTAAGAAACAAAGGAAGATTAAGGGTAGATTAGGAGAGATGAAGGGACGGCAAATGTCGTTTTTTATTGCCTTCTTTAAGTCTGCATGCATAAAAAAAATATTGCCAGGTGGAGTTTACAAGTTTTGGATGTACTTTTGCGCGGCATTTAACGGCCAATTGCCTTTTTTGACACATTTTCCTTTTGAAGTGCGGCCTCTGCTGCGCAAACAACCAAACATCGTTCTGTTTCATGGCGAACATCGGACACATCAAGCAAATCATCGGCGCAGTCGTAGACGTAGACTTCAGCGGCCCCAACAGCAAACTGCCGGAAATCCTTAGCGCCCTGGAGCTCAAAAGGCCCGACGGCTCTGTACTCGTGATGGAAGTACAACGCCACCTTGGCGAAGACGGGGTGCGTACTATTTCCATGGACTCTACCGACGGTCTGACGCGGGGCATGGAAGTTTTTGACACCGGCTCCCCTATTTCGATGCCTACCGGCGACGCCATTCGGGGCCGCCTCTTCAACGTGGTGGGCGAACCCATCGACGGCCTCCGCAGGGTTGAAAAAGGCGATACTGCTTATGTGATCCACCGCAAGCCACCGGCTTATGAAGACCTCTCCACGGAGCGCGAAATCCTATACACCGGCATCAAGGTTATTGACCTGATCGAACCCTATGCAAAAGGCGGAAAAATCGGTCTGTTTGGTGGTGCCGGCGTAGGCAAGACCGTTTTGATTCAGGAACTCATCAACAATATCGCCAAGTCTTACGAAGGCGTATCCGTGTTTGCGGGCGTAGGCGAACGCACCCGTGAGGGCAATGACCTTATGCGCGAAATGCTCGAAGCCGGCATCATCAAGTACGGCGAGGAGTTTATGCACTCTATGGAAAACGGCGGATGGGATCTTTCCAAAGTGGACTACGAGGAAATGAAGGATTCAAAAGCCACTTTTGTGTTCGGACAAATGAACGAACCTCCTGGCGCCCGTGCCCGCGTGGCCCTCTCCGGCCTCACCATTGCGGAATATTACCGCGACGGCGACCTCAAGGATCCGGCTGGCGGCCGCGATATCCTGTTCTTTATCGACAACATCTTCCGCTTTACGCAGGCAGGCTCCGAAGTGTCGGCCCTTTTGGGTCGTATGCCGTCGGCCGTAGGATACCAGCCCACCCTGGCCACTGAAATGGGTTTCATGCAGGAACGCATCACGTCTACCAAGCGCGGATCCATCACCTCTGTACAGGCCGTATATGTGCCTGCGGATGACTTGACCGACCCGGCGCCAGCAACCACCTTTGCCCACTTGGATGCCACCACGGTATTGAGCCGCAAGATTGCGTCGCTGGGTATTTATCCGGCTGTTGACCCGTTGGACTCCACTTCTCGAATCCTGGATCCGAAAATCATCGGCGACGAGCACTACAACTGCGCCCAGCGTGTGAAGCAAATCCTGCAGCGCTACAACGAATTGCAAGACATCATCGCCATCCTCGGTATGGAAGAACTTTCTGACGACGACAAACTGGTGGTGACCCGCGCCCGCCGTGTGCAGCGCTTCCTGTCTCAGCCATTCCACGTGGCCGAACAGTTTACTGGCCTCAAAGGCGTGCTGGTGCCCATCGACGAAACCATTCGCGGCTTTACCATGATCATGGACGGCGAACTCGATTACCTGCCAGAGGCCGCATTCAACCTCGTGGGCAACATTGAACAAGCGATCGAAAAAGGCCAGAAAATGCTCGCCGAAGCAGCAAACTAACATCCACCACCATGCATTTACTCATTTTGTCTCCCGATCAGGAAATATTCAGCGGCGAAGTGAAGGCCGTTACTGCGCCGGGTGCCGACGGCCGCTTTGAAGTGTTGCACAACCACGCAGCCCTTGTGTCTGCCCTGATTGCAGGGCCGGTAGATGTGGTGACCGATAAAGGCGAAAAAATGCAGTGGCAGATCGGTGGCGGCTTTGCCGAAGTACTCAACAACGAAATCGCCCTGCTGGTGTCTGGCATCCAGGCCTGAAGCATCTTGTCAGGCTGCTGAAACGCGGCTTGATTTTTGGCACAACGCATAATAAAAGCGTCATCCTTTTATCGGGATGACGCTTTTTTTTATGTTTTATGGTTGTTCAACAACGATTGTTATGCTATTTTAAAACAATTCGTCCGCTGTACAATTTGTTGTTGCCTTGGTTAATGTCGTAGAAATATACACCCGCCGGCAGCGAACCGCGGTCGAAACGATGCTTTTGCCCTTCAAAAAGCACGCTTCGAACTTCCTGCCCGACAGCATTGCGCAGCACGAACCGGTTTTGTACGGCAGACGCTTGCAAGGGCAATTCAAAATATACGTGCGAAGCAGAGGGGTTGGGATATACCCGCAGGGGCGCTGATTGTATTGCATTGGGTTGATCAACGCTGACCTTAATGAAGTGCGTGCCAATGGTGTGGAAAGCTGTATTGGTGATGACCGGATCGTTGAAGTCGAAGAAGATAGCGGCCCTGTTTCCAAAAAATGTGCCGTCGGACAAATTGGGTTGCTGCTCAATATGATAACGAACAAAGCCATTAGACCCCAACTGATTGACGTTGCTGTCGGGCAGCAGAATGTCTTCAAAACGGAATTGCAACACCCGCCCGTCCAAAATCGAAAAGCCATATGGATGGCTGGATGCCCCGGGGCGTACCGAGGCTGGATCGAGTTCATTCGGCAGGGTGTCGAGCACCACCACGTTAAATGCCGTATCTGTGCCGGTATTTTGAAAACGAATCAGGTACGTAATGTCCGTATTGGCTTCCAAAAGGTTTTCAGCGCCGTATCCGCCGGGGAACGCCTGAATGTCGTTGGGGTCATAAGCGCCAATATTTTCCAGACAATCAATGGCTTCCGCCGGATTTGGCGTATTCAGGGCAAACAGGGTTACCAAGCCGGGCGTGTTCACTCCTCCACAGCCTTCAATCACAACGGCCT
>JBMOHO010000206.1:0-7326 GCA_049317805.1 Saprospiraceae bacterium | reverse complement strand
AAACGCATCCGCGCCACCCAGCAACACCTGTACCATAGGCAACAGGTCTTCCGGGTCAATCTGCCCGTTGCCATCGGCGTCGGCCGCCAATACTGCGTAAGGGTTGTTCAGCGCCTGGAGGTTGGCGGCATGCAAAGCAGTGAGCAGCACATCGAGGGTGTTGACACCTGTTTTGGCGGGTGCGTCAAACGCGGGCGTCAGCACGTAGTCGCAACCGGAAGCCTGGGCATCAAAGGAGAACACGCCAGCGCTGTCGGACTGGGCCACAGCCGCCAGTTGGCCGTTTTTGTACAGGTAAACCGGTACGCCCGACAAGGGTTTGTTGGACGGTGTTTTTACCTGACCGGCAAATTTGCTGGAAGGGCCACACACGCCGTTGTTGTTCTGTATGTCCACAAACGTTTGGCAAAAATCAGCGTTGCCGTCGGCGTCAATAGCCCACACCTCCACTTCCTGTTTGCCCAGTTCGGAGCAATCAAAGGTTACGGTGTGCGCATCCACAGGGAAACCGACGCCAGCGCCTGCCTTGCGGATGCCGAACTGTATTTGGTCATTTGGCGTGCAGTTGTCATAGAAATACTGCACAAAATCAGTGTCCTGAAGCATGATCATGCCCGTAGGCATGATGTTGACGCTCAGGCCATTGATACAAACCACCGTGGGCGCTTTGCAGTCTTTGATCGAAAATGCGTATTCACAAACGGTTTCGTTGCCGCAGCCGTCTTCGATGATCCATTTGATTTTGTGTTTGCCGGCTGGCAATTGCGGCTGCACGTAGGTATTGGGTTGTTGTTCCGTGTTCCAGCGCAAGGCGGCAAAAAACAGCCCGGTAGCCGCATCAATACCCGTTTCCACAGCAAATCGGTATTTTTGGGAAAAGAGTACGTTTCGGAAATCGAAAGCCCGCACCTTGCCGCCGCTGCTCACGTTGTCAAACACAATAGAACCCGCATCGGGCGGATTCACGCTCGACACCACCGATTCCATGGTTCCATTGTTGTCCAAATCCAGATAAAGCAGGTAACGTGCTTTCAGGTCAGCTCCGGAGCAAGAATCAAAAGCATTCAGGGAAAGGTCAACCGGAAGTTCACACAAGTCGTGCTTGCCCGTTGGGATGTCGGTCCAAAACGGCGCGTTCCACAGTTGGGCGTCGTTGTCGGTCAGGTCGCACAGGTCTTGGGTGCCAGGGCAGTTGGCGATGATCGGGTCTTGCCCGTCAAGCACCTTGATGTACTGGGTGTACTCCAGAAAGCCGTGGTTGATGGCCGTGGCGTCTATCGTAGGACCCAGATCTGAATTGGCCGGATTGGGTACCACGGTGGGCTGCATGTTGTTGGGGTCGTAGTCGCACCACCAGATGAGTCGCCAGCGCCGGGCAATTTTGTAGCAACCGCTATTGCCGTTGAGGAAAAACACCTCATCTTGGTACGATACGCCCACATTGAAGTTGCAAGGGCCGTATTTACTGATGACGGGTTGCACCACCGGAGCGGCAACACCACAGCCGTAAATGGTGATGTCGTTGGGAAAAGTGACGGTGTAATAGCCCTGGTGTGCGGATAAACCGGAGAGCAGCATCACTTGGAAAGCAAGGATAAATGTAAATCGCATGGTTTGGGACATTTGGAATGAGCCACGAAAATAATGCATATAAACGTGGCAGTCCTGTTTTTGACAAAGGGGAAATGCCGCTTTGTCGCGGATTGAGCAAAAAGCAACTGTATCTACCAGATAGTTTTACTATTGGCTATTGCCCGCGAATCAATTCAATAAAGCCGCTCAGGATATCCGGCCGCAACACTTCCCCGTCTACCCTGTTTTCGTACACGAGGCAGCGGTAGAAATAGGTTCCTTCGGCCACATTTTCGCCTTGCATGCTCCGGCCGTCCCACTGCAACGCCGGGTCGGTGGTTTTGAACACCAGGTTGCCCCAGCGGTTGAACACTTGAAAATCGACCCTTGCAATAAACCGCCAGCCCGGGAAAGGCTCGAACACTTCGTTGCTCTCGTCGCCATTGGGCGTAAACGCGTTTGGCAGTTCGTATTGCGGACAGTTGTCTACACAAATGGGTACTCCCCGGGCGCTCTCATTGCCCACGGAGTCGACGGCCGAAATGGTGTAACACGCCGCCAAACCATTGGGTAATTCATGTAAAAACGACGTGTTGTCGGCCCCTTCAATGGTTTGGAGCAGGGTAAACGGATCATCGGGGCCAGGGGATAACCACAGGTTGTACCGCACGGCGTCGGCCGATTCAGGGCAACTCAGGTTGGGGTTATTCCAACTCAGGCGGTTCTCGTACGGCGGATCGGGCACTGTAGCCTCTTGACCTGTGCACAGGTTATTGATTTGCAACAAGGGAATACACGGCGGAATGGTGTCAAGTGGGACGCCGCACAGTTGCTGCGATTTATTGAACAGCGGATCGAGCACTCCGTCAATGCTGTAGGTACCGACGCTGCGCACGTAGTAGCAGTATTCTTTTCCGTTGATGAGCCCAAGGTCGGTGTAAGTTTGCGTATCCGATTGGCCGATGGAGTCAAACACGCCCGTTTGGTCGTTTTTTCGGTAAATGGTGTACGCATAATTGTCCCAGGGTACCTGTTCGTTCCAACTGAGGATGTTGCGTTTGTCCGTGGAAACAAGGTTTAAAAATACGGAAGAGGCCGTTGGCGTACTGCCTAAGGGTACGGTATTGCCGTTTACAAAAAAACCGATGCGGTAATGGTAAGGGCCGGCAACGGTGTTCAAACCGGTTTGATCCAGAAACACCGTATCGTTGGCCAGCCAAAACGCCGGGGCGTCAAAGATGGCACCAGGTACCGGTTGAAGGGCGCCATTGGCAAAACCATTGGCCCGAAACAACTGGTAGCGATAAGGGCCTGGATTTTGAATCGTGTCGAGGTCTGTGGCTACCGGTTTGGTCCACCGCACTTCAATAGCGCCATTGGCGGGGTCGGTTTGTTCAACAGATACATTGGTAATCAGCGGAATATCGCGTGGAAGTTGTACGCATACTTCGTCAGAAGGCAGGCTTTCCACCAGGTTGTAGCGGTAACCACCAAACGAAATGCGGGCAAATTTGGCCAAAATGCGGTAGCAATACGTGCGCCCGCGCTCCACATTGTCATCCCGAAACACATAACGCCCGTTTTCCATGGTGGTTGTCAGGAATACGAGTTCTTGATACCCCCGGCCAGCCAAGCCAGGTGTGCAACTGTCGGGCTCAAACGGGTTGCTGCCCTCGCGCCGCCAAACCGAAAATCCGTAGAAATAATTGTCCTCAGCGGCCTCACAGGTGTAGGGCTTTTCCCAGCTGACTGTCACCACGCCTTGCGAAGCGGTGGCTTGCACATCGAGCGGCGGCGGACCAACGACCTTGATGGCCACCGTTTTCAGGTCGGCCAACTGCGGCACCAGCGCGCTAATGGTGTCTGTTGCTTTAAAAACCACCGAATACGGCTGATCGGAAATGTGTTCGCAAGCAGTTTCCCAAATAAATTTCCCAAAAACCGGGGGCGAAACGTACGTTTTGGGGGCGTCAAAAACAGCTGGACTAACATTCGTGTTAAACGGCCCACCCAGCGCCGTCAGCAGCACCAGATCGTCGCGATCCGGGTCGGTAGCCGTGACGTTAAATTCCAGGCGCTCGCCGGCTATCACACAAACGGCGTCTATGGTTTGCACCATCGGAGGATTGTTTTCGCATGCTTCCACGAGAATCTGCATGTCGCGGATAGTCGTATCTATGGCTTTGCCGTTTCGCCACGACACGATGATGAAAGCCAGGTTGTATTCCCCGGGTTCCTGGGGTGTTTTCCAGAGTATATCCCCGTTTTTCTCATTCAGGGTGAGCACATTTTGAGGCCCGGGGGTTATTTGGTTCGGAAAACTGTAGTTGGGAACAGGCGTACCCAGCGATTGACGGGGCACGATAAATTTATACGACAGGCTGTCGCCCTCCGGGTCATAGGCATTTGGGTTGTGCTTGAACGGCTTCCCGATGCAGGCTACGTCTATGGGCGGCTGAATAAGGTAGGGGGTGGTATTGTTGCCGCCAAACTGTGGATCCTGAAACTGGTAAATGGTTTCGATGTGAAAAGGCACATTATCCGAAGAGGGCGGGTTGACGTTCACGATGCCGCCATTCCGGTTGGGGTCGGTCATGGATATGCGGTATCGCGACGGCCCGGCGTAGGTGTGAATAGCGATGTAAGTGTTGTACTTGATGTCGTTGGGAAACACGATCCCATTGCCATTTCCGTTGCTGCGCGACACCGATTGCGATTTGCCGTCGCCCCAATTAATGGTCAGCGAATCGCGGTCGGCATTCACACTGCTGGCCTTGGTCCAGGTGATGATGGTGGCCTCTACGGTGAGTGGCCCGATCTGGCGGATGTGTATTTCGCCAGCCCGGTTGTGCGTGGCCAAGGCGAAAAACGGAAGCAGCATCAGGCCGAAAAAGAAAAAATAACGGTACAGAAGTTTCATAAAAAGGCAACTGAGATAGGAGCTTAACAAATCTTTAAGGGGAACGGCAAACAAGATCGGCAAATTTTTGGATAGGGTAAGAATATTTCGTTGTTTTGTCGCCATGTTTCTTTACAACGTTACCGTTACGATCGACCTCGATGTGCACGAGGACTGGCTGCACTGGATGAAAACCGTTCACATTCCCGAAGTGATGGATACCGGCATGTTCGTGTCGCATCGCTTCAACCGCCTGCTCGGGCACGAGCATGCCGATTCGGAAATATACACGGTGCAGTATTTGGTCAAAGACATTGGCCATTTGCGGCGTTATCAGGACGAGTTTGCTCCGCGCCTGCAAGCCGACCACATGAAACGCTACGAGGGCAAGTTTGCCGCCTTCCGCACCATTATGGAGGTGTTGACCCTGGATGCCGTCTAACCTTTTGTTGTACCAACCAAACCCTTTATGTTTTCTTCGCTTAGCCGTCGGCTGCTGAACACCTGGGGCTGGAAAGTGACCGGCCGTTACCCTTATGAAGTGCCCAAATTGGTCATCTGTGTGGCACCCCACACGTCTAACTGGGATTTCCCGGTGGGCGTAATGGTCAACAGCGGGCATCGCCTCAACGCCAATTACGTGGGCAAAAGTTCGTTGTTTCGCTGGCCGTTGGGTTACTTCATGCGTTGGCTGGGCGGAGTGCCGGTAGAACGCTCCAAACCAGGCAGCAATTTTGTAGCTTCTACGGTGGAAGCCTTCGAGCGCGAGCCACGCCTCCACCTCGTCATTGCCCCGGAAGGCACCCGCAACAAAGTGGATCGGTTCAAAACCGGTTTTTACCACATTGCCCGTTTAGCCAAAGTGCCCATTGTGTTGTGCACGTTCAACTGGCAAACCCGCACCGTGCATTTTGATGAAAACCTGTTTTACCCCGGTGCCGACGAACAAAAGGACTTGGAATACCTGTGGAACTACTACAAAGGCGTACCCGGTTATGTGCCTTCCCAAGGCGTTCACTGACAATGAAGGCGCTTCATTTAACCTTGTTCAACAATAAATGCTGTCCAAATCCATGAATCGAGCCTTCCTTTTGTACGCCTTGATGTTGCTCAGCAGTTGCAGCCCCCTCCCCGCTCAACAAGCAAACCGGACATTGTCCGACATCAAAATCATTCCCCAGCCCCAATCCCTTTCGCTTCAGCAAGGCGCTTTTGAGCTCAACGCCCAAACCGTCGTGTTTTTCCCGGCCGATTCAGTCCAGTGGGAGCTGCCTGCTCAATACTGGATGGGCATAGTGCTGGAATCTACCGGCTGGACGCCCCAGGCCATTCCTTACCGTCCGCGCGACTTGTCTACGCCAAGGCTCAACGCCATTTACCTGATCACCGACAACGCCATTCAGCATCCGGAAGGATACGTGCTGGAAGTGAAACCCGGCTGGATCATGCTGCGCGCCCGCAGTGCTGCCGGGGCATTTTATGGCATACAGACGCTCCGGCAGTTGTTTCCGCCTGAAATAAACGGCCGCAGATTGGTCATTGATTCCGTCTTACTGGCTCCAGCCTGCAGCATTGCCGACGCGCCGCGTTTCGGGTACCGCGGCATGCACCTTGACGTGGCTCGCCATTTTTTTCCCGTTTCTTTTATCAAACGGTACATTGATCTGCTGGCCCAGCACAAACTCAATACGTTTCACTGGCACCTCACCGACGATCAGGGCTGGCGCGTCAACATCAACGCCTACCCGAAATTACAAACAATTGCGGCCTGCCGCGACAAAACCCTGAAGGGCCATTACAACGACCAGCCATGGCAATACGACCAGAAGCCTTACTGCGGCGTGTATACCCATGAGGAAATCAGGGAAGTGGTCGCATACGCTCAAAAGCGTTTCGTGACCATCATTCCCGAAATAGAAATGCCTGGCCACAGCATGGCTGCACTGGCGGCATACCCGGAACTGGGTTGCACTGGCGGCCCTTACCATACTTTGCCGGTGTGGGGCATCAGCGACGATGTGTTTTGCGCCGGCAACGATCAGACTTTTGTGTTCATCGAAAAGGTGCTCACTGAAGTGTGCGCGCTGTTTCCCGGCCCTTATGTACACGTCGGCGGCGATGAGTGCCCCAAAACGCGCTGGAAAAGCTGCGCCAAATGCCAGGCCCGCATCAAAAAAGAAGGCCTCGCCGACGAACACGAATTGCAAAGCTGGTTTATCCAACGGGCCGAAACCATCCTGGCTCAACACGACAAAAAACTGATTGGTTGGGACGAAATCCTCGAAGGCGGCCTCGCGCCCCGCGCCACCGTCATGAGCTGGCGCGGCACATCCGGTGGCATAGAGGCCGCCCGCAGCGGGCACGACGCCATCATGAGTCCAGGTTCGCATTGCTATTTCGACCACCATCAGGGCGATCCGGAAACCGAACCGCTGGCCATTGGCGGGTTTACCCCTCTGGAAAAAGTGTATTTATGGGAGCCTATACCGGCCGAACTGACACCTGCGGAAGCCAAGCACATCCTCGGAGGACAGGCCAACCTGTGGACGGAGTACATTCCCACGCCCGAAAAAGCGGAGTACATGGCCTACCCTCGGGCCTGCGCTTTGGCAGAGGCATTGTGGACCCGTCCGGAGCGCAAAGACTGGCCCGATTTTGCGCAGCGCCTCAAAACCCATTTTCGTCGACTCGAAGTGCAGGGGGTACACTTTGCGCAGGCTTTTTATGACGTCAACTGCCGATTTTATGGCGGCAAAGTGTATTTGTCTACCGCCGACTCCACCCTGGTCATTCGCTACACCACCAATGGTGCCGACCCCACGCCCACTTCGACCCAGTATGCCGGGCCCTTCGCA
>JBMOHO010000205.1:0-7331 GCA_049317805.1 Saprospiraceae bacterium | reverse complement strand
GCCGTGACGCCGCGCCCCATTGCATTTGCCAGCACCATCAGCCTCGACGGCGAGCCCAATCTGGCACCATATAGTTTTTTCAATGCATTCAGCAGCAATCCGCCGATCCTGATTTTTTCGTCTAACCGACGGGTCAAAAACAACACCACCAAAGACACCCTGAAAAACATACAGGACACCGGTGAAGTGGTCATCAACGTGGTACCGTAAAGCATTGTGCGGCAAATGGCGGTGACCAGTGTAGAATACGACGCCGGGGTGAACGAGTTCGAAAAAGGCGGTTTTACCCCTTTGCCAAGCGAGATGATTCGGCCCTTTCGCGTGGCCGAAAGCCCCGTACACATGGAATGCGTGGTGGATCAAATCCTGCCGCTCGGCGAAAAAGGCGGCGCAGGAAACCTCATCATTTGCCGCATCGTGCTGATGCACATCGACGAAGCGGTACTGGGCGACAAAGGCCGCATCGACCCCAACAAGATAGACCTCATGGGCCGCATGGGCCGGTTCTGGTATGCCCGCGCCAGCGGTGCCGCCGTGTACGAAATTGCCCAACACGTCGAAACCATCGGCATCGGTTTCGATGGCCTGCCTGAAGGACTGCGCCACAGCTCGGTACTCACCGGCAACAACCTGGGCCAATTGGCTGGCATGCCTGCCCTGCCCACACCAGAAGAGGTCATTTCGCTGAAAACAACCGACTCCCGCGTCCTGAAAGCCCTCCAGGCCGACGACCCCCGCACGGCCCTGCACAGCTACGCCAAAGAAGCCCTCGACCAAAACAACCTGGTGCTCGGTGCCCAATTGGCCGTCCTTTCAGAACTCCTCAACTAATCCTCAACTCAACTCCTCAACTCCTCAACTCCTCAACTCCTCCTCTCCTCAACTCAACTCCTCCTCCACCCACTCCCGCCCCAGCTCAAACACTTCCGCCTGCTCCGGCTCATTGTGCAGTTCGTGATACGCGCCGGGCCAGCTGCGGAAAGTGACATTGCCGTTGACGCGTTGAGCAAACGCTGCACTGGCTTTGTGCGATGTGAGGCCGTCGGCATCCCCGTGCAGGAGCAGCAGCGGAACGGGATAGGCGCCAGCCAATCGATTCAGTTCAGCAGCTGCATCCAGGATGGTCATGCCTAAGGCTGCCGATATCTTATCGTGTACCAAAGGATCCGTCTTGTAAGCCTGTACCACCTCGGGTATGCGCGAAATCTTGCGCGCATCGAGTCCTGTGGACAAAGCAAGGGAAGGCCATATGCCGCGGAGGAGCCTGCCAATGGCAACTTTGGCTGCAGGGTCCGGAAAGGCCAGCTGAATCCACGGGCTGCTGGCAATGATGCCCCGGATGGCCTCCGGATGCCGCAGGCCGTAATGCAGGGCGAGGTTGCCACCCATGGATTGGCTGTGCAAAAACACCGGCGTATCGGGATGCATTTTTTTGACCTCTGCCAGCACGTGGTGGATGTTGGTGAGCAAATCATCGAGGTTGCGGGCATGTCCGCGTTTGCCGCTGCTTTGTCCATGCCCGGGGTGGTCAAAACCCGCAACAGCCATGCCGGCGTCGTTGTAGCGTTTGGCTAAGTGATCGAAACGGTGGATGTGTTCGCCCAAACCATGCACGATCAGTATGGTTGCAGTGGGTTTTTCAACGGGCCAGTGGAAGCCATACAAGGTGCCACCGTCGGCTGAGGGGAGGTTAAAAGACGCTTTATTCACGTGGACGAGATTTTTGTTTTTCCATTTTGATCATGTCTTCCAATGTTTTCCAGCGGAGGTACTCCAGGTCATCTTGAGAAACGCCGGTAATGCGCAACTCGGTGCGTCGGTTGGCGGCATGTTCAGCGTCTGAGCAGGAAACGCCGTTGGCGCACTTGTTGGTGAGTTGGCTTTCGCCGTATCCTTTGGCTGAAATGCGCGATGGGTCTATTCCGGCCGACACGATGTATGCTACTGCGCCCTCGGCACGTTTCTGCGACAGTTCCAGGTTGTCGGCGTCGGTCCCGCGCGAGTCGGTGTGCGAACCGAGCTCCACGCTAATTTCCGGGTTGTCTTGTAAAAACTGAATGGTTTCGTTCAGTTTTTTTTGTGCGTCGGGCCTAAGCTCCCATTTGCCTGAGTCATAGTATATGTTTGTCAGGCCCAAGCGCTTGTTCAACGTCGCTTTTTGCAATTCGATGTTGGCTACCAGCGTACCCATGGTGTTGCTTTCGGTCATGTTTTCCGACACGCCGGGCCGAAAGTCGTTCAGGCCGTGCAAACACAAAATGCATCCTTCTACATTGACAAACGCTTCAATGCGTTTGGCCAGGTATCCGGGCTTGCGGATGAGTATGGTGTAATGGTTTCCCTGTTCGAACGTAAAACGGAAAAACGCTTCCGGGTGCCGGGGCAACAGGAGCTCAAGCGAATCACTCGTGCGGTTGTAAATTTCAATGGTTGCCCCCGAAATGGCGTCGACCACAATGTTTTCATCCTCGCGCGCTTCAGCCAAGGAGGCGTCAAACATGTATCCCGGACGGCGTTTCAACGCTATTTTCAGATAAACGGGCTCCTGAGCAACCGCGACAGTATCGTTTCGGTCAGTAAACAAATCCTTGGTACTGTGCAACCGGTACTGACCGGGCGCAAGAGAGAACGCGACACGGCCCTCCGCGTCTGAATAGGTCGTTTGAAGCATTTCGCCTGCCGTAAAAGAGAATACCTCTACTTTGGCTTGATTCAAAAATCCGCGGTTGTTGGTTTCGAAAACAAAAGCTTCCAGCCTGGTTTGTGCCGAGATCAATGGACTACAAAGGGTCAGGCACATCAGCCAGAAACCGGCTTTGTGCGTGGTGCAAACGGAGGAAAGGGCCTTGGCGTGTTGTTTTCGCATGACTGGTCTTTGTTGTCGACAAATATAAACGTTTGTTTGTTCACGACACCGCACCTTTGCAATATGATGCGAATAGTTTTTTTGGGTACACCCGATTTTGCAGTGCCATGTCTGGATATTTTGCACCAGAACGGTTACATCATCCCGGCAGTGATCACAGCGCCCGACAAACCCGGCGGTCGACTCGGCATGTTGCAGTCTGCCGTAAAAGTGTACGCAACAGCGCATGGCATACCGGTTTTACAGACTCCCAAATTAAAAGACCCCGGTTTTCTGGCGGAATTGCGCAGCCTCCACGCCGACTTGCAGGTGGTGGTGGCGTTCCGGATGCTGCCGGAAGCCGTTTGGAACATGCCGCCTCTGGGTACGCTCAACCTGCATGGATCCTTGTTGCCCCGTTACCGCGGCGCAGCGCCCATCAACTGGGCCATCATCAACGGAGAAACCGAAACCGGCGTCACCACTTTTTTGCTCAAACACGAAATTGACACCGGCGACATCCTTTTTCAGGAGCGGACTCCAATTGGCGAAAACGAAACGGCGGGTGAATTGCATGACCGCATGATGCACATCGGCGCGCAGTTGATTTTGAAAACAGTACAATCTATTGAACACGACCGGGTTCAACCGCAACCACAAGATTTATCTGCTGTCACCCTCGCCCCAAAAATTTTTACCGAAACCTGCAGGATTGATTTCGCTCAAAGCACACAGCAAGTCCATGATTTTGTGCGCGGGCTCAGCCCATTTCCTGGCGCCTGGACATTTTTCGACGAACGTACGCTTAAAATTTTGCGCACTAAAAAGGATGAAATTACACCTTTAAAGGGTGATGTTGGCCAGTTTTTTTCTGATGGCCGACAGTATTTGTGTTTTAGAACACAAAATGGCTATGTGCAAATACTTGATTTACAGTTAGAAGGTAAAAAAAGGATGCCAATACGTGATTTTTTAAATGGCATTAAATATAATTGGATATCAATTTAAATTTAATACATCTAAAGTTTATTCATATTTATTTAAAACCGGAATGCTGGTTTTTCCCATAAAAAGGCTATTACTTTGCACCTAATCTGAACGTCACCCCCGTAACCTTATCATCTCATGGAAACGTATTTTATCTTAATCGCCACTTTGGTACTCAGTGCTCTATGCGGTCTTTCGAACAAGAACACCGAAATCGGCATTGATGAGTAGCTCTGCCTAGGAAGCAAAAGCCTTCACACGCTAAGAACTACCAGCCCATCCCCGTAAGGTGTGATGGGTTTTTTTAATATAATAGACGTAGAAAGTTAGCGTTTTTGCACCATGAAATTTTATATACCGTTCCTTTCCGTGTTTGCCGGAATCGTCCTGCTCTTTAACCCATGTCGGGTTTTTTCCCAAAAGTCCAACCTGGAAGTCACGCGCTGCAAATCCATCGACCGCAACCAGGCCATCAAAAACCTTTGGATTGACGAGTCGGGTGCCAAATGGGCCGCCAACGCATCGGGCGTTTACCAGATTCAATCTGCCGACCTCGGCACAAAGTTGCCCTTTGGTGCCGGTGAACAGTCGGTGCTGGCTTACCCTTATGGAAACACCGATTTCCGCTGGAATAAAGACGCCATGACTGCCGCTTTGGGTGGCGAACAGGAAATCACCACCGCATATTTCGACGAAGCCAAAAAACAACTGTGGATCGGCACCCGCAATAAAGGCGCTTATGTACTCAACACTACACCTCAATTGAAGGTGGCAGACAACTTTACCGCCAGCAATACCAAACTCCGCAGCAACTACATCACTTACATCGGGAAAGACCGCTATGACCGCTTCTGGGTCGGTACCGAAGAGGGCGTCATCATCGGTACCTCCGGTAAGTGGAAAGACGACCTCGAAGGGTACGCTTTCCAACGCATGCGCTCGCACAACAACGACGTGTACGCGCTGGCCGACGGCGAACTCTGGATCGTCGAACAAGGCGAAAAATGGAAAGCCATCAAGATAGATGAAGACGCCCTTGAAGGAGATCCTTTCGATTTTGACATCGCCGACGATGGTACCCTTTGGATTCTGTCGCGCATTGCTGCCAAATACGACCTCCAAACCGATGAATTCGAGGTGTTCAGCGGCACCGAATACTTCACCAGCGAATACGGCCGCTTTATCGGTGTCGACAACGACGGTGCGGCCTGGATTGCCACCACCGACAAGGGCATGTTCCTCATCGAGGAAGCATCCGCTATAACGGTTAATATTCTGGTCGATAAGGAACTGGCTTGTGGCGGCACAGGCCAGGACGGGGCGCTCAACGTGAAGGTTTCGGGCGGCAAAGATCCATACCAATTTGCCTGGAGCAATCCGCAATTGAAAGGGGCTAACCCCGCCAATGTGCCTGCCGGCGAATTTACCGTGACCGTGACCGACGCCGTAGGCAAAACCAAAACGGCTAAAACCACATTGGACGACCCCAAACTGACCCTTATTGTGGAAGTAAAAAAACCGGAAAGCGCCCCAGGAGCGGTCGACGGCAAAGCCGAAGCCCGCATCAGCGGTGGCAAACCTGGCTATACCTATGTTTGGGACAATGGTGAAAAAACGGCTACCGCTCAAAAACTCGGAGAAGGCAACCACAGCGTGACGGTCACCGATACAAAGGGTTGTTCGGCAACAGCCAAGACGACCATTTCCCAAAATGCTTTGCCCCTCAATATTGAACTCAGCCTGGCCGCGCCCATTAATTGCGCCGGCGGCACCACCGCGCTCATTGCAGCTACGACCGGTGGCAAGGCACCCTTTGTGTTCAACTGGAACAATGCATCCATGCAGGGCGATAAACCGGATAAACTCAAGGCCGGTACGTATAACCTGACCGTTACCGACGCCCTGGGCAATACCGCCAGGGCCTTGTTTACCATCATGGAGCCTGAACCGGTTTCCGGAACCATATTGGTGGAAAAACCCGCCTCCACTGGAAATGCAGACGGCAAAGCCGCCGTTTCGGCCAAAGGAGGCAACGGAAATTATACCTGTAAATGGGACAATGGCGAAACTGCCGCCACCGCCACCAAACTCACCCCCGGCAAACACAGCGTCACCATCACAGACCAAAACGGATGCACCGGCATCGCTACCATAGACATCAAAGAGAACATCCAGGCGCTACAAGTGGTGTTGGAAAAAACAGACTTCATCAAATGCCATGGCGGCGTCACTGGCCTCGTAGCTACCCTGAACGGTGGCAAGGCACCCTTCCAATACAAATGGAACAAACCCGAACTCACTTCGGAAAAACCCGCCAACCTGCCCGCCGGATTTTATGAACTGACGGTCACCGACGCCGCCGGACAAACTGCCACCGCCGGCTATAACCTTCAACAACCGGAAATCATAACCGCCACTGCCCAGGTGCAAGCCCCAGCCTCCACAGGCGGCTCCGACGGCAAGGCGGCCATCACTGCCACCGGCGGCAATGGCGGCTTCACGTACAAATGGGACAACGGCGAAACCACCGCCACGGCCGCCAAACTCCCTCCTGGAAAACACAGCGTGACCGTCACCGACGCCAAAAGCTGCACCGCCACGGCCAGCGTAGACATCACCGAAAACATCCTGCCACTCAGCGTACAAATAACCGAAACCGGTGCCATCAACTGCATCGGCGCCACTTCAGGCCTCTCAGCCAGCATAGCAGGCGGCAAAGGCCCATACCAATACGCCTGGAGCAACGCTGCCCTCAAAGCCGACAAACCCACAGGCGTACCCGCTGGCGCGTACACGCTCACCATCACAGACGCCACCGGCAAAACCGCCACTGGTAACATCACCATCAAACAACCCGACGCCATCAGCACTTCCATGCAAGTGCAATCACCCGCCTCCACAGGCGGTACCGACGGCAAGGCGGCCATCACGGCCACTGGCGGCAACGGCGGCTTCACCTACAAATGGGACAACGGCGAAACCACCTCAACGGCGACTAAACTTGCCCCGGGCAAACACAGCGTGACCGTTACCGACGCCAAAGGCTGCACCGCCACGGCCAGCGTAGACATCACCGAAAACATCCTGCCACTCAGCGTACAAATAACCGAAACCGGCACCATCAACTGCATCGGCGGCTCATCCGCCCTCTCTGCCAGCATAGCGGGCGGCAAAGGCCCCTACCAATACGCCTGGAACAACGCTGCCCTCAAAGCCGATAAGCCCACAGGCGTACCCGCTGGCGCGTACACGCTCACCATCACAGACGCCACTGGCAAAACCGCCACTGGCAACATTTCGGTGAAACAACCCGATGCCGTGAGCGCCACCGCACAAGTCTCGGCACCTGCTTCCACAGGCGGCACAGACGGCAAAGCAGCCATCACCGCCACCGGTGGCAACGGCGGCTTCACGTATAAATGGGACAATGGCGAAACCACCTCAACGGCGACTAAACTTGCCCCGGGCAAACACAGCGTGACGGTCACCGACGCCAAAG
>JBMOHO010000204.1:0-7334 GCA_049317805.1 Saprospiraceae bacterium | reverse complement strand
CGACTCCCTCCCCTACCGCCGTTGCACCATGCCTTTCACCCGGATCAAATAACCAAACGATAAAAATCAAAACACGCTTCACGCTTTATTACCCCTTGCATTGCTCCCTTTTATTCCCCGATCTTTGCAGGTGCGCTGGCGCTTTTTGCCGGTGCACCTGACTGATCTGCCATGCGCCACCCTTTTGCTATTATTCTACTTGTGCTCCTGCCTGCCTGCGCCGCGTGGGCGCAAATGGAACGCACCGTTTACCAGATTTTTCCGGCCGACTCGGCGCGCAGCATCCGCCTCGACCTCGTGGGCCAGTACGAACTCATTCCCTGGGCAGGCGACAATGTGCTGGCCGAAACGCACATTCAGATTTGGAATGCCTCCCCGGAAATCCTCGACTACCTCATCGAAAAAGAACGCTACGCCATTGATACCCTGCGTACCGGCGATGCGTTTCAACTGACTTCCAAAGTAAAAGACCGAAAAACCATCAAAAACCGCGAAAAACAGGAATGCCACGAGGTGGTGGGCCTTAAGCTCTTTGTGCCGGACTATTACGCATGGCCGCAAGCCGCCGCGGCCACCGAACTGACCATCAAGGATCAATAATGCCGCGTTTAGTCGAACTCGTGCTGCGGCCCGAAGACCGCCACAACGAAGCCCTCCTCCGCCATCAGGCCGCCAAACAATGCGGCCTGCCCGATACACAGGTGTCGCACCTCGAACTCCTGAAAGCATCCATCGATGCGCGCAGCAAACAGCCAGTGTACCGCGTGCGCGCCGAAGTGTACGGCCCTGGTGATGTGTTTGCGCCCGAAGCGCCCGTGCTCAGCGGCTTCCGCGTGGCCGATGAACGCCGCACGGTCATCATCGTCGGCGCCGGTCCGGCCGGATATTTCGCGGCGCTTGAGCTGCTCGAACAGGGCATACGGCCCATAGTGCTCGACCGGGGACAGGATGCCCGCACACGCCGGCGCGACCTCCGCGCCATTCAGCAATTCGGCATCGTGAATCCACACTCCAACTATTGCTTTGGCGAAGGCGGTGCTGGCACGTACTCCGATGGCAAGTTGTACACCCGCTCCGTCAAACGCGGCAACATGCACAAGGCCCTGCGCCTGCTGGTGGAACACGGTGCCCCTTCCGACATCCTCGTGGAGGCCCACCCGCACATCGGATCGAACAAACTGCCCGGCGTGGTGCAAAACATGCGCGCCACCATTGAACAGTATGGAGGCCAGGTGCTGTTTGGTCGGCACATGATCGATCTGGTGATGCACGGCGGTCGGGTCATCGGAGTGCGCACTGTGCCCGCCCCCTCACCGTTTCCGGAAGCGCCACCACCGGCACCCGGGCCAGAGGAATGGCTGGGAGAAGCGGTCATTCTGGCCACTGGTCACTCGGCACGCGATGTGTACCATTTGCTCCACCACAAAGGACTGCGGTTGGAAGCCAAGCCTTTTGCGTTGGGTGTACGGATAGAACATCCGCAGCCCCTCATCGATCAGGTGCAGTACCACACCCCAAACCGGGGCGCCCACCTGCCTGCCGCCAGCTACAGCCTGGTGTGTCAGGTGGGCGACCGCGGGGTTTTTTCGTTTTGCATGTGCCCTGGGGGCCTGATTGTGCCCGCCGCCACGGCACCCGGAGAAATAGTGGTCAATGGCATGAGCATGAGCCGCCGCGATTCACCTTACGCCAATTCCGGAATGGTGACGGCCGTGGAACTCGCCGACTTGCAGCCCTGGGCCAAACACGGGGTATTTTCCGCCATGGCTTTTCAGGCAGAGGTGGAACAGCGCTTGTTTGCCGCAGGCGACGGCAGCCAAAAAGGGCCCGCCCTGCGTTTACCCGATTTTTTAGACGGCAAGCTGTCGGCGTCGCTGCCCGCATCCTCGTACATACCGGGCTTGTATCCGGCACCACTATATGAACTGTTGCCCGGTTTCATCGCTAAGCGCTTGCGCGAGGGATTGCGCCAATTCGGCAAACAAATGCGCGGTTTTTACACCGAAGAAGCCATTGTAGTGGGCGTCGAGAGCAGAAGCAGTGCTCCTGTGCGCATTCCACGCGACGCAGATACGTTTCAACATCCCGACGCACCCGGATTGTTTCCCTGCGGGGAGGGCGCAGGGTATGCAGGCGGCATTTTGTCGGCTGCTATGGATGGACAGAATGTGGCTCGGAAAGTGGTGAGTTTTGAGTGGTGAGTTTTGAGTGGTGAGTTTTGAGTGGTGAGTTTTGAGTTTTGAGTTAGGGGAGTTCTACTTTTTTGCGGGCGTCCTTGATTTCGGCTCGGCGGCTTTTGTCGACACGGCGTGCTTCTTTTACACCAGCGGGTACTGCGGTGGGTTTTCGCACGCGGACGGGCCTGAGGGCGTCGCGCAGGAGTTGCTGCAATTTGGCGGTCGCTTTGCGCTTGTTGGCCAACTGAGAGCGTTCAGTTTGGCTGGTGACCAACAACTCGCCTTCTGCAGTGAGGCGGTGCTTGAATCGGTCGAGCAGGCGGGCTTTTTCGGCAATGTTCAGCGCCGCAGAGGTGGTGATGTTGAAACGCGCTTCCACTTTTGTTTCCACCTTGTTGACATGTTGTCCGCCAGCCCCCCCGGAGCGGGCGGTTCGGTACTGGATTTCGGCAGATAGTCGTTCGGCATTCATGGTCGGCAATGGTTTTGGGATGAGGTGCTTTGTATAGTCATCCCAAACACCGGAAGGTTGCAATCAGTTCCCGCCGAAAAAAAAGACTTGTATTACCAGCCCGTTTTACAAAACCGGTGCACGCCTACGGGTCGACCCGCATCATCAAGTACCTGCAAAATGTACCAGCCATCGGGCAAAAATTCAACGTCCAATGTGCCGGTAGCACCGGCAAAAAGCATTTGGTTCAACAGGCGGCTCCCCAATGCGTTGTACACATGCAGCGCGTACGGCCTGACTTCGTCGCCGGGCAAAAGGATGTGCAGTTTGTCATGTACCGGATTGGGATAGCACTGAAACGGCAACGCGGCTTGGCCCATGTTGACAGCCGTCACCGGCTTCTGGGCGCTAAACCGTTTAAACACATCGGTTTCGAAGCTGCTGATGCTGATTAGTGGCGTTTGTTGTGCTTCCAGATCAAACAAACGCAGGTAGCCGTTGCCATATTTGCAGCAAATACCATCGCCAAAACCATCGACGACGTGCAACGTGTAGCAACCGTCTTCCGGCAAAAAGATGGTGTCTTTGACAAAAACGTCGTTGCCATAGGCATTGGGGTCAGGTGGTGCGCCCAGGGGAAACAGTCCGCCGCCGTTGGGGCCTACGGTTTGGTTGCCGCCCCAGGCCAGCACTTGATCCTGGTCGTCGCGTATGTCCCAGTATAATTCCCCCCCAAACTGGTCGGTACGCAATTTCAGCAAAACAGCATGCGATTTAAAGGCGGTGGAAGCGGTAAAATCGGCCGACGCGACGTTGTTTACCGGTTGATCATCCGGCTTGTTGTTGACCTGCGACAGTTCTACCTCAAGCGTGCCTGTTCCGGCACGGTAAAAAGAGTCGAAAGCGATGAGTTGTTCGCCATAAGTACCTAAAGTGCCATTCCACTGTATGGTTTGAAGCGGGGTGCTGTTCCACCGCAATTCCAAAGCAGCGGAGCGCAGGGAGTCGGTGCCCAGATTGACCAGATTGACTACCGGCTTAAACAATTGGGCAAGGCACAATTCCCGGTAAGGAGGCCCGGGATTGTAGTTGAACAGCCCCGCATTGTTGTTCCCAAAGGCAACCGGGCAGGATTGAGCTTTTTGCCACAACTCATCGGCGTTGAGCTGGTCTACCTTGAATAGTTTCTTGTTTGGGCAAATGACGTAAAGCGTTGGGTAGTATCCTATTTCGTAATCCTGCGCAATGGTGAAGTTATTGATCATGGGGTATGTGACCCCCATCGTCCAGTCGCCAAAAGTAAAATTATTGCAACCAGCATCGCCATACAGGCAAAAAGCATTGGTAGCGGGATCGCTTTCTATAAAAAACACTTCCAATTCCTGGGAGCCATTGGGGCCGTACAAGTTGTATAAATCCTGAAGGGCTTCACTCTTTTGATACGACCAGCAAGGCAGGCACCAGGTGGTAGTAAAAAAGAGGACAACAATTTTGTCCTCCTCAAGCACCTGATGGAGGTTCCAAACCTTTCCATTCAGGTCGGTGGCTACAAAATTGGGGGCAACCGATCCGTCGGGCAATTGGGCGAACGAAACGGCCATGCACACCAGCATAGTGGGTACAAACAACAGACTCCGACTGTAAATTTTGCTAATGTAGTACAAGGTGTGTTAAAAACTGGCGAACTGGACAAAAATAGGCAGTCTTTTCCGCACATCGCATTACCTTTGTTAATAATTTTCATTACTTGCTCAAACCAGACATTTTCCATGAAACAACTTTTTACAATCGCTCTCCTGCTGGTGCAAACCTGGGGCTTGCAGGCCCAGTCTTTCGGCGTGACGCCAAACCCGTCTTCGGTGATTGCTCCACCGAATGATACGGATGTGGAGAACCACAACGATCTGAACAATAAAGGCCCTTTTGCCAAAACAATGCGGTGGACACGCACAGAAGTTTTCCTTTCTGACCCTTCATTGGAAACGCAGATATGCGACAACATCGCCTGCTACCTGCCTTCTGTCAGCACCAGAACTTTTCCGCTGGCTGGCAACGAAACCATCAGCATCATTGTACACATGCTGAACCCGAACAGCCTGCCAGCACAGGCCATTGTGCACCTGAAGTTTTCCAATGAGAATGTACCTTCTGACACCTTGACGGCTGTTTACCTGTTTGACGCTACGGTGAGCGCCAATGAACCCGTGGGCAACGCCGGCATCAAGGTTTTTCCCAACCCGAGCAGCGATTACTTCCAGTTGCAAGATGCCGACAATGTTACAGAGGTGCGTATGTACAGCCTCGACGGACGCCTGGTGATGCAGCGCAACGCCACACCTGACCAGCGATACACCCTGAACAATGTCACTCCTGCTGCTTATGTAGTTGCCTTGGTAAACGCACAGGGAAAGATCATTCAGGCCACTGAATTGCAAGTTAAGTAGTTATCCGATAGTATGAATTGGTGGTTGATCGAGATGATCAACCACCAATTTTTTTTATTCGATGCTCAGCTCGGTGTTGTATTTGCCCTGACGCAGGTCATCGACCATTTTTCCGTAGCCATCCGTCCACGAAGATTTGCGGGTACGGCTAAGGCCATAACCCTTGAAAACCCGCGCCTTTGTTTGCTCCTGAGCGTTCAGGTACTGCAGGTATTCGGGGCTGTCGCCAAGCGTAAACACCAGGGGTTCGGTCATATTCTCCACCGGCCACAGGATCAAACATTTTTCACGCACCACAATGCGGCCGATGCTGAAATCAACATCGAGCCCTTGTGCGCCTGCCAGGATAAACACGGACTCCACTTTGGAGTTGTCCTCGTTGCCAATGGCCACTACGATGGTGTTTTGGAGGGTCATGGCCGAGGCCAAAAGGGGGCGGGGTTCGTTGGTGGCCCAAACCGCATTCAGGGCAAGGAGCAGAAAGCTCAGGGTAATGGCGTAGTATTTCATGGTGTGTTGAAATATGATTCGGTTGGCAAATAAAGCGCCCGCTAAGCGGACAATTTTCCAGTTAAAGATGCAATATATACGTGTACCGCTGCCGGTACACGCGTACACAATTACAAATATCCATCCTTTGTCACAATTCCACAAACCGTCTGGCAAATAAATATGCCAGTGTTTACAATAAATTAATGTCTCAAAATTAAGTGTTGAAACAACCTTATTGAAAAATGCTTGTTTTAGGAACATTGTTCAACTAAAAAACACACAATGGCACAATTTTCCTGGCAACTGGATCCCATGCACTCGGAAGTGAACTTCCGCGTACGCCACCTGGTCATCAGTACGGTGAGCGGCTCTTTCGCTACTTTTCAATCTACGTTGACAACTGAAGAGGATGACTTCGGCACGGCTCAGGTTGAACTGACGATTGATGCAGCCTCCATCAACACCGGCGTAGCCGACCGCGACAACCACTTGCGCAGCGACGACTTTTTCAACGCAGAAAAATTCCCGCAAATCCACTTCAAATCGACAGGTGTTACCAAATCGGCCGACGGCAAAATACACGTCAACGGTGACTTGACCATTCGCGACATCACCAAGCCACTTACCCTCGAAGTGGATCATGGCGGCATAATGGTTGACTTTTACAACAACACCAAAGCCGGTTTTGAACTGGAAGGCAAAATCAGCCGCAAAGAATTTGGGCTGATGTGGGATGCTGTAACAGAAGCTGGAGGCGTTGTTGTAGGTGATGAGGTGAAATTCCAAATCAACCTCCAATACGCAAAAGCTTAGCTTATAACACTATATACATAAAATACAAGACAAACCATTTGACAAAATCGAATGGTTTGTCTCTTTTATCATTCCACATACTCCATTATTTTGTTTAAACATTTTTCAAAAATTTCTGAAAACATTAAACAAGCAATCAAGTATAGCGTTTCCATTAAGTCTTGATTGAGTAACAAAACAACAGCAAGCAGGATAGGACAATTCTGTTGACCTAATTCCAACCAAACATGTCCCAACACCACTTAAACGGCCAACATTTCGGCCAAAACGACTCCGACGATTTTGGAGATTTGCACGTCGCCACTTCTGCTGAAACGCCTTTAACCGCCAATGCTTTCGACCTGACCGACGAGGAAAAGATTGAACAGATTACGGAACACTTTTCGGAAATCATGGCCATCATGGGTCTTGACTTGAGCGACGACAGCCTGCGTGGTACCCCCAAACGGGTGGCCAAGATGTATGTGCAGGAAATTTTCCGCGGCCTCAACCCGGCCAACAAACCGGCCGTCACCACTTTTGAAAACAAATACCAGTACAAACGCCTGGTGATTGAGCGCAACATTCCGTTGCAAAGCACCTGCGAGCACCATTTTCAACCCATTTTCGGCGTAGCGCACGTGGCGTACATTCCTAACGGTCAAGTCATTGGCCTGTCTAAGCTCAATCGGATCGTAGACTACTACGGTCGTCGCCCACAAGTACAGGAACGCCTGACGATGCAAATTGCGGAGGAACTGAAAAACGCATTGCACACCGAAGACGTGGCCGTGTACATAGACGCCCAACACATGTGCGTTCAGGCCCGCGGCGTGGAACACCACGGCGCCAGCACCATCACAGCCGAATATTCCGGCAAATTTTTAAACGAGAATACCAAACGCGAATTCCTCATGGCGGTTAGTCGGTTTTAGTCGTTAGTCTGTTAGTCGTTAGTCGGTTAGTCGGCCCTGCTTT
>JBMOHO010000203.1:0-7352 GCA_049317805.1 Saprospiraceae bacterium | reverse complement strand
CGAATTGTACCGACGGTACGCTGGAAAAGTGTTTGCCAAGTGCATCTCTATGTTGTCTGATGAAGGACTGGCGCGCGACGCCATGCAGGACGTGTTTATCAAAGTGCTGCTCAACCTGTCGCGTTTCAGTGCTCAATCTACTTTTTCTACCTGGATTTATTCGATCACCTACAATTATTGCATTGACCTGATCCGGAAGAAAAAAAAGCTGCAAATGGTGTATTCAGACGATGTTGGAAAATGGAGTAAAGAAACAGATGAAGACGTGCCCGACAGCGTGTTGCTCGAAATGAAACAGGAGCGCCTCAAAGCGGTGATGCAAGACCTGCCTCCGGGCGACAAGGCCATTTTGATGATGAAATACATCGACGACTTGTCCATAAAAGACATTGCGGCGGTGTTGAACAAGACCGAAAGCGCAATCAAGATGCAGATTATGCGGGCCAAACAAAAGTCCCAGCAAATTTACAGCGAATTGTATGCCAATGATCCGATAGAAGACATCACGGGGCCCAGCATCGACGAACAATTATCGCAGCAACGACCCGATGAAAATGATTTATTTTAATCCAGTGTCCCACGAACCCCCGGCATCTGCCGGCTTCACCCAATTTTTCAGGACGAACCGCCCCCGGTTCAAAAATTAATCCGTATGATCAATAATTTACAACGCATGCAGGAAGAGCACGAATTCCTCGTTCCCCCCGAACTGGAAAAGCAACTGCTGACCCAGGTGAACCACATGAATGTTTTTGGCCGCGTGGTGGAACTGTTTATCCCCAACGCCTTGCAAACAGCCGCCCGCATCATCGGTGGCAGTGAAGAGGAAGGGCCAACTGATTTTGGCGACAACCGACAGCCAGATGCTTTTGATGATCTGCCCGATTGGCGTATTCCGCCCTCGCGCGGTGCCCGCTAAATCCTGAACTTAATCCTGCCGATCCTCCACCGACCCTCTTCCTTTGCCGAATGACCTTTATGGAACAGTTAAAAAACAGTTTGCTGCAGGAGCTTATTGCGCGTTTCTCATCTGCAATACCCAACATCGCTTTTGCCCTGTTCATTCTCCTCATCGGATGGCTGATCGCTGGTGCCCTGAGGCGTGTGGTATCGCGGGTACTGGCTGCCGTGGGCATTGACCGGCTGGCGGAACAGATGAACGACATCGACCTGGTGCAGCGCAGCGGCATGCAAATCAAATTTTCCAATGTGCTGGGCAGTATGGTGTACTATGTACTCATGCTGGGCTTCATCATTTTTGCCACCGACATCCTGGGCATTCCGGCCATTACGGACATGGTGCGCGATCTGGTGGACTACCTCCCGGCGCTCTTTTCTGCGTTCGTGCTGTTCATCCTGGGCTTGTTTTTGGCCGATATGCTGCGCAACTTGCTGCTCACCGCCCTTCAATCGATGGGTTTGCCTTCGGCCAAATTGATTTCATCGGGCGTGTTTTATTTCCTGCTGGTCACCGTCACCGTCAGCGCCCTGGCGCAGGCCAACATCCAAACCGGATTTATTGCATCCAACCTGACGGTGCTGGTGGGTGCCGGTGCGCTCGCGTTTGCTATCGGTTACGGCCTGGCCTCGCGTGATCTGGTGGCCAATTACTTAGCCAGTTACTACAACAAAGGAAAAGTGCATTTGGGCGACGATGTGCAACTGTCGGGCGTACGCGGCAAAGTGGTGATGATAGACGCCACTTCCCTGATTCTGCAAACCGAAGACCGCGCCATCGTGATTCCCCTCAATAAACTCACGACCGAAAAAGTAGAAATTTTTTATCCGGAAGGACAGGAAGAGAACCTGCTCCAAACGGGCGATCGTTCATAACATCATACCACCGAATAGCGAAAGCACCATGCACAAACAACTACTCCCGCTCCTGTTTCTATTGTTGGTTTCCGGCCGCATTTTTGCCCAGGAAGCCGGCGACGCCCGCCTCAAAGAAATTGCCGCTCAGGCCAAATTCGACACCACCTACGGCTGGCGCTATGCCGCTGGTTTGGGCCTCGACATTGCCGGCACCAAAATCTTTAGCCCCAAAGTGGGTTCCGGTACCTCCCGTTTCGGCATCGGCGGCGTGGGCACCTTTTTTGCCAACCGCAAGGCCGTAAAGTCTTTTTGGGACAACCAGCTTTCCCTCCAGTTGGGCGTGCAGCAACTGGGCCGCACATCCACCCTCCAGCCCAAAGGCTTTCAAAAAAGCCTCGACCTCATCCGTCTGCAATCGCGCTATGGATATGAAATCTCCCGCGACGGCAAATGGTTTGCGGCCATTGACTTTTTTGCCCAAACCCAGCTGCTGCAAACCTATGCCAGCAACTACCTTGACCCCATAGATGCGGAAGACCGCGTGGTGTCCAAGTTTTTCTCGCCTTTGTGGATGACCGTTTCGCCAGGCATCAACTACAAACCCAACCAGTACTGGTCGTTTTTCTACTCGCCTGTGGCCATCCAGTACATTTTGGTGGCCGACGACAAGATTGCCGCCACCGGCGTGCACGGCAACGATGTGGTGCGCGATGCCGACGGCCGCATTGTCGAATATGAAAACGAGTTCCTGGGCCTGGGCTCTGAATTCAAAGTGGCCTACGCCCGCAAATTCTGGGATGATCGCCTGGCCGCCACCAGCAACCTGCGCTTGTTCTCCAACTACCTGAAAGAGCCGCAAAACATCGACATCCTGTTTACCAACACCCTGGATGTAAACATCTATAAAGGCCTTTCCCTCAGCCTCCTGTTCGAATATTTCTACGACCATGATGTGCTCACCCAGGTGGACGTAAACGGCGACGGCATCTACAACGTCATTGTCAACCCCGACGGCACCACTTCCGGAGACGATCGTTTGGGCCGCGGCGGCCAAACCACCGGTGCCTTCCTGCTGAAATACAGCCACATTTTTTAATGCGGAAGATGGAATACGGAATGCGGAATTTTGCATGAAAATACTAATGGTTTGTCTGGGCAACATCTGCCGGAGTCCTTTGGCAGAAGGCATCCTGAAGCATCGGCTTGAGGAGGCGGGCTTGTCGTGGACGGTAGACAGTGCGGGCACCGGGTATTGGCATGTGGGCGAATTGCCCGATCAGCGCTCTATTGCTGCTGCACGGGCGCATGGGATTGACATCACTGACCAGCGGGCACGACAGTTTAGGCCCGGTGATTTTGATCGTTTTGACCACATTCTGGTCATGGACACCTGGAACAGGCGCGATGTGCTGGCTCAGGCACCCACGCCGGCGCATCAGGAAAAAGTGGCTTTGATCATGGATTATGTGTATCCCGGGGCGGACTGCATAGTGCCCGATCCGTACCACGATGATGATGGGTTCGAAGCGGTATTTGAGATGCTGGATGCCGCTTGCCGGGCATTTATGGCCAAATACCGGACATGAGTCGATATTTTTTATCCCTCGCTTACCACGGCAAGCCCTTCAACGGGTGGCAGCGCCAACCCAACGCCCCGTCGGTACAGGGCACGCTGGAATTGGCCTTGTCCACCATTTTGCGCATGCCGGTGGAGCTTACCGGATGCGGCCGCACCGACACAGGGGTGCACGCGCGGCGCTATTTTGCCCATTTTGACGGTCCGGACGACCTGCCGCCCACCTTGCTCCAGGGCCTGAACAGCCTGTTGCCCGCTGGCATTTCCGTGTACGGCATTCGGGCAATGCACCCTGGCGCACACGCGCGGTTCGATGCCACGGAGCGGCGTTATGCGTACGGAATTGCCCTGCGCAAAGACCCTTTTTTGACAGACACCGCCTGGTTTTTTCCACAAACCGGCAGGCTCAACCGCAGCGGGTTGCATGCAGTGGCCGCTGTGCTGCCTCGCCATCAGGCGTTTTTCCCTTTTTGCAAAACCGACAGCGGGCTGGAACACTACAGGTGCGACCTCCGCGAAGCGTACTGGGAGGAAAAAGAACACATGCTGGTATTTCACATTGCTTCCAACCGTTTTTTGCGCGGCATGGTGCGGCTCATCGTGGGGGCCTGCATACAGGTGGCGGCCGGGCAATTGGCCGTGGAAGACGTGGAAAATGCCCTTATATCACAGGCGCCGTTGCCCAAAAGCCTGAGCGCGCCACCACAGGGTTTATTTCTGACCGACATCCAGTACCCATATCCTACCCCGTAGAGCAGGGTTTTGACGAGGCTCATGCCCGCTTCTGACGACGGTCATGCAAAGGCAATGGTGAACATCGGACATTTGTAGTGAATCGTTCACCAATTAGTCCGCACTCAATATGAAAACCATCATTGTCCCCACCGACTTTTCCGACAACGCTAAAAAAGCGCTGATGGTCGCTGCAAAAATAGCCGCCCAAACAGGATCAAAACTGGAAATTATTCACATCAACACGTCGGTTGCGTACGCGCCACCCCTTCCAGAGTACTACGCTGTCGATCAGATAGACATGACGGAATACGACAACACGGCTGCACAGGAACTGCTTAACCTCAAAGAGGAGTTGAACGGCATTTCGGGCCTTGAAAAAGTAGTGATTGACACGCGCGTCGAAGACGGTTTTTTGTACGCCACACTCAACAGTGCAGCGGAAGAGAAACAGGCGTGGCTCATAGTGATGGGTACCAAAGGTGCGCAAGGTGCCGTAGAGTTTTTTGTAGGTTCAAACACCGAAAAAGTGATCCGAACCGCCCCATGCCCTGTGCTGGCCGTACCCGAATCAGCCGGTGAATTTGACCTCAAAAAAGTGGTCATGGCGTCTACCCTGCGGCCTGAACAGACCGCCGTGTTTTACAAACTGGCTGAATGGCAGAAACATTTTCCCTTTAGCGTCCAATTGCTGTACCTCAACAATCCGGCCGGTTTTGAAGAAAAATCGAACATAGAGCGGGCTGTGCAAGAAATGGCCGACATGGCCAATCTGAAAGACACTACACCGTATTTAAGCGGCAATACTTTCGACGAAACGTCCAGCATTTTACAATTTGCGGCCGAGCAAGAGGCTGATCTTATTGTGATGGGCACACACCAGCGCCAGGGGCTGTCCCACTTGTTGTTTGGCAGCCTGACGGAAGACACCGCCAACCACTCCCAGATACCCGTACTCAGTATCCCGGTTTGAAGAAACCAGGATTTTGGACATGACAGGGTAGTTTTCTATGCGGCGATGACAACCTGAAAAGGCACATCGCCGTTTTTTATTGAATGCCGCGTACCTTTGTACATGCCTTTACCCAGTCGATTAATTGAAAAAGCGGTGGAAGCGTTTGCTTCGTTGCCCGGCATTGGCCGAAAAACGGCCTTGCGCCTCACCCTGCACCTGCTCAAACAGGACAAAACGTTTACAGAACATTTTACCGATGCTTTGCGGATCATGCGCGAACAGATCCGCGAATGCCGCATTTGCCACAACTTGTCAGACCAGGAAACGTGTACCATTTGCAACGACACGCGGCGCGACCGCAGCGTCATTTGTGTAGTTGAAAATGTGCGCGACCTCATGGCCATTGAAGACACCAGCCAATACAGGGGTTTGTACCACGTGTTGGGGGGCATTATTTCGCCCATGGAAGGCATTGGACCGGCCGAATTGAACATTGACTCCCTGGTGCAGCGCCTCGAGCAGGCAGAAACACGGGAAGTCATCATGGCCGTAAGCCCAACCATAGAAGGCGAAACCACCATTTTTTATTTGTCAAAAAAAATTACCCCCCTTGGCGTAGTGATGAGCACCATCGCCAGGGGTGTAGCTTTTGGGGGCGACCTGGAATACGCCGACGAACTCACCCTTGGCCGCTCCATTGTGGCTCGAGTGCCCTACAAAGAAGGGTAAATGAGCTGTTGAAAAGGCCATTTATCCAAAATCCGGCATCATTGGTGGATAATCCTGACCGAGTATGTCGGGATACCAACCCTTATATCTACTTTTGCCTATTGAAACCAAAGTGTTTCCATGAAGCAAACTACCATAACCAACCCAGCCTCTGTTGAAGGCGTGGGCCTGCACACCGGAAAACAGGTGACGCTGACGTTCAAACCGGCAGAAGCCAATTTTGGCTACCGTTTCCAACGCGTCGATCTGCCAGATCAACCGCTCATTGCTGCGGATGTAAAACTCGTCATTTCAACCAACCGGGGCACCACGCTCAAGCACGGCGAGGCCCAGGTGTCCACCGTCGAACACGTGCTCTCTGCCCTCACCGGCATGGGCATAGACAACGTATTGCTCGAAATAAACGGTCCTGAAATGCCCATCATGGATGGCACATCGATGCCGTTTGTCCGGGCCATTCAAGCGGCCGGCAAAACTGAACTGGAGCTTGAACGGGAGTACTTTGTCGTATCGGAGCCCATTTCATACAAAGACGAGGTGACCGGAACCGAATTGCTGGCCTTGCCCGCCGACGCTTTTGAGGCCACCGTCATGATCGATTTTAACTCCTCTGTACTGGGGCCGCAATTTGCCTCCTTGCACGACATGGACAACTACGTAACCGAGGTGGCACCTTGCCGTACATTTGTGTTTGTGCATGAACTGGAGAAACTGCTCGACATGGGCCTGATCAAGGGCGGCGATTTTGACAACGCCATTGTCATCGTGGATCGAATGATGGATCAGGAGGAACTCGACGCCCTGGCCCGCAAAATGGGCAAACCCAGCATCCGTGTAGACGCAGAAGGGGTGCTCAACACCGTAAAATTGCATTTCCAAAATGAACCGGCGCGCCATAAACTGTTGGACGTGATCGGCGACCTGGCCCTCATAGGCAAACCCATCCGCGGCAAAATCATGGCCACCAAACCCGGCCATACCGCCAATGTGGAGTTTGCCAAGCTCCTTAAAAAACACTGGCTCGAAAAACGCAAACTGCAGGGCATTCCGCGCTACGATCCGGAGAAAGAAGCCATTTACGACGTCAATGCCATCACCAACCTGCTGCCGCACCGTTTTCCGCTGCTGCTGGTGGATAAAATCATCGAAATCAGCGACACCCTCGTAGTGGGAGTCAAAAATGTGACCTCAACCGAGTTTTTCTTTCAGGGTCACTTCCCCAATAATCCCGTTTTCCCAGGCGTCTTGCAAATAGAAGCGCTTGCCCAGACAGGCGGCATTTTGGCCTTGCACAACATGCCTGATCCGGGCAACTGGGACACCTATTTTTTGAAGATCGACAACACGAAATTCAAAGCCAAAGTGGTCCCGGGCGATACCCTAATCCTCAAAATGGAATTGCTCGAACCCATTCGCCGGGGCATTGTGCACATGCAGGGCACCGCGTACGTGGGCAACAAAATTGTCAGCGAAGGTGAACTGACTGCACAAGTGGTTCGCCGGAATAAAGACAGCGATATCGGCGGATGCTGACGCGCTCAACCC
>JBMOHO010000202.1:0-7356 GCA_049317805.1 Saprospiraceae bacterium | reverse complement strand
AGCACGCTTTGTCCTGGCGGACAAGACGGTACGGCGTTGCTCACCGTGACCGGTGGTTTGGCGCCATTTGAATACAGCTTGATCGACCAGGCGGGCAACACCGCGTCGGGTTTCATAGATCAGTTGGGCCTACCGGTGATGCTCACGGGTTTAGCTGCGGGGTCGTTTAGCGTCACCATCACTTCTTCTGACGGCTCGCAGAACACAGTGGTTAGTGGTGTGATAGAAGCACCGATTCCGATGAGCGTGGTGGCGGTGCTGAATGCTGATTATGCGGGTTTTGGGGTTTCGTGTTTTGGCGGATCCGACGGTGCCGCGCAGGCCAGTGTGACGGGCGGCGCGACACCTTATACATACAACTGGACGCCGACAATTTCGGGTGCAGTGCAAACGAGCCTCGTTGCGGGGCAGTATGTGGTGACGGTAACAGACGCCAATGGCTGTACGGAAGTAAGTGCGGAGTTGGCGTTAACTTCCCCGGAAGCGATTGGGCTGGCGTGGCAATTAAGCGAACCGGGTTGTGGCGACACTTTATTTGATGTGTTGTTGAACGCCTCGGGCGGGCTGGCGCCGTATGCGTTTTTGCAGGATGGGAAACCGGCAAATGCCTTGCTGACCGGACTTTCGGTGGGGGATTACGTTGTTTCAGTGCTGGACAGTTTAGGTTGCTTGTTTGACACCACAATTGACCTGAAAGCGCCGGTGTTGCCCTGGATTTCGTTGCCGGCAGACACGCTGGTGCGTTTGGGCGATACCATCGCCATTAGCGCGCTGACCAATGTGGCCAACTGGCAATCGTTGATCTGGACGCCCTTGCCCGATCCCAATTGTCCGCAATGCTTGTTGCAAACATGGGCACCTGCCAACACCGCCACGTATCGGGTAGAAGTAGTGGATACGTTTGGATGCCGAGCAGAAGCCCAAATTGAAATATCGGTTGCCAAGTTGAAGGAGATCTATGTACCCAATGTGTTTTCGCCGGATGAAGACGGCGTCGAGGATTTATTTGTGATCCACGCCGGTAAATCGGTGGCGTTGTTGCTGGAAATGTCGGTGTACAACCGCTGGGGGAATCTGGTTTACCATTGGGATGAGCCCATAGAGCCTGATTTTTGGCCGGGTTGGGATGGCCGGATTGACGGAAAAACGGGCCAATCGGCTGTGTATGTGTACGTGTTGCGTGCACAACGGTTGGATGGCCGGGAGATCACACAAACAGGCGATGTGACGCTGATTTATCCATAATGAAAAACGGCTTGTAAAGCCTTGGTTAAGATTGGTTTCTTCGAAAATGTGTTGATGTAAAGGGCGTTATCTTTGTATTTTTGAATGTAATCCACAAACCGCCTGAAACGCATAACCATTTATTTTCCAGATGAAAACATCGTGGATCACTGCCGCATTGTTGCCGCTACGCCCCTTTATTATTGTTGTATTGTCGAGTTGCTTACTGTTTAAAGCAGAAGCCCAGGTCACCATTTGGCAAGAAAACTTTGCCGGAGCCAACCAGGGTTGGACGGATAATTTTGTAGACTGCGACGGTACGATGCAGTCTTTTGCCGGCGTAGCCAACGGCCGGTACGAGGTGACCGACATGGAGGGTGCACCCTGTTGCGCGCCCCAAGGCGGAGGCAACGAAAACGAATGGGTTACCAACCCGATTGACATTGAAGACTATTGTTCGGTTGACATTTCAGTCACATACGGTTTTATCGGGGTATTTGAGTGTAGCGCCGGAGGCCCGTATTTTGGCTGTCAGGCCAACCCGACCATCAACAATGGACACGATCAAATCGTATTTGAATACAGCATCAACGGCGGTGCCTGGGTGCAGTTCGGGTACGTATGCGGCGGACAAGCGGGCACGGTGACCGCCACAGGTTTGGTTGGCAACGACATCCGCATCCGCATTCGTCCTTCCAATAAATCTACCGCCGAGACCTACTGGTTTGACAACGTGACCGTAACGGGCAATGTGGGGCCAACGGTAAATGAGCCAGCCGATGTGACCGCTTGTGCCAATACGGTGGTGAACGTGCCTTTTACCGGAAGTGCGGGCGCTACTTTTTCCTGGACCAACAACAACACGGCCATTGGTCTTGGTGCCTCCGGTACCGGAAATATCAATTTTACCACCGCAAACGTAGGGGCAGTCACCACTGGAACCATTACGGTGACGCCCATAAACGGCTGCAACGGTCAGCCGGTCACGTTTGACATCACGGTACAGCCGGTTCCGGTGGTCAACGATCCGCCCAACCAGGTTGTATGCAGCAACCAACAGGTCAACGTGGTGTTTACCGGCAACGCCGGAACATACAACTGGACCAACAGCAATCCGGCCATCGGGTTACCGGCTACTGGCAGCGGAGACATTAATTTCACGGCCAACGCCGGGCCGGCTGTCGCCACCATAACCGTTCAGCCGGTGCAGGGTTTGTGTATAGGCACCACGCAAACGTTTACCATAACGGTCAATAACGGACCGACCATCAATGCCGTCGCAGATGTCACTACTTGCGGCGGAGGTGCAGTCAATGTTCCATTTACAGGCACGCCTGGCGCCCAATACACCTGGACCAACAGCAATCCAGCCATAGGCCTGCCGGCAAACGGCACGGGCAACGTGGTGTTTACCAGCGCCAACCCGGCCAACGTGGAAACCGGTACCATTACCGTAACGCCCGCCATTGGCGCCTGCCAGGGCGCCCCTGAAATATTTACCATTACAGTCAATCCGACGCCCACGGTGGTAGACCCGCCCAATCAAACGGTGTGTGGTGGCGAACAGGTAAACGTGGTTTTTACCGGCAACGGCGCCCCTGTGTTTAACTGGACGAACAGCAACACGGCCATCGGCTTGGGTGCTTCGGGAAGCGGCAACATCGGTTTCACAGCAGCCAATGTGACGGCCAACACGGTGGGCAACATCACGGTGACGCCCATTGCCAACGGATGCACCGGCGCTGCTCAAAATTTCACCCTAACCGTAACGCCCGTTCCTGTGGCTACGCAACCCGCAGATGTTACGGTGTGCGCGGGTACCAATGTGATGATCACGCTTGCGGGTCAGCCAGCTGCTGCTGTGCTTTCGTGGACCAACAGCAATCCGGCCATCGGGCTACCGGCCTCGGGCACGGGCAACATCACGTTTAATGCCGCCGCGGTGGCCACCCAACAAACGGCCCTGATCACGGTAACGCCAACATTCGGGTTGTGCACCGGTGTTGCGGTGACATTCGACATCACGATAAACCCCACACCTGAAGTCAACCTGAATCCGACAAACCTTGCCGTATGCGGCGGCGCACCCATCCTGTTGGATTTGTTGGCCAATGCAAGTCCCGGAGCAGCCCTGACCTGGACCAACAACAACACCAACACGGGCATTCCAGCCTCAGGTACAGGCAACATCAACGAAACGGCTGCGGCCGTAACGGCGGTGCAAGTATCGACGGTGGTGATCACGCCCACTTTGGGTGCCTGTACGGGGCCGACGGAAACAGCCACGGTAACCGTTAGCCCTACGCCAACCGTAGCGCAACCTGCAGATCAAACCGTGTGTGGCGGACAAAACGTGGCGGTTACTTTGACCGGTCAGCCCGCGGGTACCGCCATCACCTGGACTAACGACAACACCGCCATTGGTTTGGGTGCGTCGGGCTCCGGAAACATCAATTTTGTGGCTGCTCAAGTGGCCAATGCTGAAACGGGACAGATAACCGTCACACCCACCCTCGGCGCTTGCACCGGAACAGCCCAAACGTTCGACATTACCATAAACCCTACACCGGAGGTCAACCTGAATCCGACCGCCTTAGCTGTGTGTGGCGGACAGCCAATCGACGTTGATTTGGCGGCAAACGCCACGCCGGGCGCCACCTTTACCTGGACCAACAACAATGTCAATACCGGCATTCCTGCATCGGGTTCGGGAAACATAAACGAAACAGCGGCAGCTGTTGCCAATGCAGAAGTGTCGGTCGTCACCGTCACGCCCACGTTGGGTGTTTGTGCGGGAACGCCCGAAACGGTCACGGTGACGGTCAATCCTACACCCACCGTCACTCAACCCGCCGACCAAACCGTGTGCGGCGGCGCAAACGTGGCAGTCACGCTGAGTGGACAACCGGCCGGCGCGGCGTATTCGTGGACCAACAGCAATCCGGCCATTGGTTTGCCGGCTTCAGGCTCGGGCAACATCAATTTTGTAGCCGCAGCTGTCGGCAATGCCGAAACCGGACTAATATCCATTACGCCGACGCTTGGCGCCTGTACTGGAATAGTGCAAACATTCAGCATTACGGTGAACCCTACACCTGAAGCCAACCTGAATCCGACTGCTTTGGCGGTGTGTGGCGGCGAACCCATACAGGTGAATTTGTTGGCCAACGCCACACCGGGTGCTACCATAGCCTGGACGAACAACAACACCAACACGGGCATACCGGCGTCGGGTTCTGGAAACATCGACGAAACGGCGGCGGCAGTCACCACTGCTCAGGTATCGATCATATCGGTCACTCCAACATTAGGCGTTTGTTCGGGACCTGCCGAAACCATGACGGTTACGGTGAACCCGACCCCAACCGTCAATCAGCCCGGTGATGAAACCGTTTGTGGCGGCGAAAACGTGGTGGTTGCGTTCAGCGGACAACCGGCAGGGGCCATTTTTTCGTGGACAAACGACAACCCGGCCATTGGTCTTCCGGCTTCCGGCTCCGGCAACATCAATTTTGTAACCGGTTTTCCGGCTAATCAAGAAATCGGGCAGATTACGGTGACGCCTACGCTGGGCTTGTGCACCGGTACCGCGCTCCCGTTCAACATCACAGTAGAACCCACGCCTGTTTTGAACCTGAATCCGGCCAGTTCGGCCGCTTGCGGTGGCGAACCCATACAAATCGATTTTGAGGCAAACGCTTTACCCGGAACGACATTTACCTGGACCAACAACAACACCGACACCGGGATACCGGCTTCCGGTACCGGGAACATCAATGAAATTGCGGCCATCGTAACCGCAGACGAAGTATCCGTGATCAACATCACACCCACGCTGGGCCTTTGCACCGGCCTGACCGAAACGTACACCTTTACTGTAGTACCCGAACCGACGGTATTGAATCCGGGCGACGAAAATGCCTGCGGCGGACAAACGGTAAGCATTCCATTTTCAGGCACCAACGGCGCTGCGTTCAACTGGACGAACGACAATCCGGCGATTGGCTTGCCAGCATTTGGTTCAGGGCCCATCAATTTCACAGCTGCGGTAGTGGGCAACCCTGAGGTGGCGACCATCATTGTTACCCCTACTTTGGGCGCTTGCACGGGCGATCCCGTTCAGTTTAACATTACGGTGGATTTGGGGCCACAATTGACATTGAATCCGACAAACCTGAGCGCCTGCGGCGGCGAACAGATTCAGGTTGATTTAGCCGCAAATGCCACGCCCGGATCGAGTTTTACCTGGACCAATAGCAACCCGGCCATCGGCCTGCCCGCAGCGGGTTCGGGAAACATTGATTTCATCACAGCGGTGGTGGCCGCGCCACAAACGGGCGTCATCACCATCATCCCGACCATCGGCGCGTGTTCGGGTGCCCCGCAACAACTGACGGTTGTGGTGGTGACGACTCCGGAAGTAAACCTTGCGCCCGCCAGTTTGACGGTTTGCGGCGGTGAACCCATATTGAGCAATTTTGCGGCCAATGCAACACCCGGCGCTGCATTCGCCTGGACAAACAACAATACTGCAACGGGTATTCCGGCTGCCGGCTCCGGCAACATCAACGCCACCGCCAACGTCGTAGCCGTGCCGACAGTCTCTAATATTGCAGTGACGCCTTCGCTGGGCGCATGCGTCGGCACGCCGGAAAACTACACGGTAACGGTGGTACCAGAGCCGACCGTGGTGAACCCTGGAAACCTGACATTTTGCGGTGGCGAAACCGTAAACCTTGCTTTTTCGGGCACACCTGGTTCGGCTGTTTCCTGGACAAACGACAATCCGGCCATTGGTTTACCCGCTTCCGGATCGGGCAACCTGAATTTTACCAGTGCCAATCCGACGGTGCCCGACAGCGCCCTCATCACCCTCACGCCGGTTTTGGGCGCATGTGACGGGCCACCGGAAACGTTTTTGATCATCGTCAATCCGGTACCTGTTGTGAGTTCGCCTGTCGATTCGAGTCTTTGCGGACTCACGGCCGTCAACATACCTTTTAACGGTTCTGTTGGTGCCGTATTTACCTGGACGAATGACAATACAGCGATTGGTTTGCCGGCTTCCGGCGTGGGCGACCTCAATTTTACCAGCACAGATGTAGCGTCGAGCACCACGGCAAACATTGAGGTTACGGCCAATATTGGCGCATGTGAGTCGACTCCAGTATCTTTTGAGTTGACTTTGATTCCGTCTTATGTTGTGTTGCCGCAGGCAGATGCCGCCTCTTGTGGTGGTCAAACGCTGAATGTCGCATTTGCGTCAACAGGAGGCAACCCGCCGGTAAGCTGGACCAACAACAATCCGGCCATTGGACTTCCAGGAAGTGGAACGGGCAACATCAGTTTTGTGGCGCCCCTGTTGCCAACAGATGAAACGGCACAAATAGTGGTCACGCCATTTCAAGGAACGCCGGGCTGTTATGGTCCGAACGACACTTTCAGCATCAGCATAGTGACCTCGCCGGCGGTCAACAATCCGGGCAACCAGAACCTGTGCGGTGGTGCAGTGGTGAATGTGCCCCTTGTGGGTACCCCTTCGGCGGTGATGGGTTGGACCAACGACAATCCGGCCATCGGTTTGCCAGCTTCCGGAACAGGCAACCTGAGTTTCACGTCAGCCAATGTAGCGGCTACAACCACCGCTACCATTACGGTAAGTCCGGTATTGAACGGTTGTGTGGGTGCCGATCAGGTTTTTGTCATCACCATCAATCCTGCGCCCTTGGCGGGCATCAGCGGCGCGTCGTCGGTTTGCGACGGCAACAGCACCACGCTTACCGCAAGCGGCGGCATAGCTTATCAATGGGCCGGCGGACCGGCAACAGCAGCGTATACGGTTGCCCCGATAAACACCACTGTGTACACCGTAACCGTCACCGGATCAGGCGGCTGTACAGATGTGGCCAACACCACGGTGGCGGTTTTGCCCTTGAGCAACACCATACAAAACCTGCAAAGCTGTAATCCGGCAGATACCGGCATCGTGATCGACATTTTGGTGAACCAGTTTGGTTGCGACAGCGTGGTGACCAGCATCACTACGTTGTTGCCGACGGACACGACCATGATCAATCTGGTGACCTGCAATCCCAACAATGCCGGTTCCATTTCCTTTGTCGTGCCCAATCA